>CAJOQB010000031.1 GCA_905236405.1 uncultured Bacteroidales bacterium | reverse complement strand
TCGAAAATGTGCGAGACGATGCGTCGTGCCGCTGCCAACCGCAAGCCCAACAAGGTGGGACGGATATACAAGGATGTCTTTGACGTGATGAAACGCTACTTCGAAAGCCAGTCGGTCAACACCATGCTCGACATACTGGTGGCTCTTCACTATCCCGAAGACCATCGCGATTTCGACCCCTTGCTTTACTACACTCAGCTGCGTCGAATCCTCGAGCATCTGTTTCGTGCCGCCAACAAACTCGGCATTTTGCCTGATGAGGTATTGGGCAACAACGACAAGGTGAATCTTTCCAATTCCTCACTCTTTCTCTCGGGTCGCGAAGTGAATATTGGTGACGGAAGGATTGTCCGTTACGGGCGAATAGGCGAAAGTTTCTTCCCTCAGGTGCAGGCACAGATAGTAAAGAGTATCCTTGTGGTGGCCAACAAGAACAGCCACACCACCGAGCTGAACCGGCAAGAAGTCTCCGTCATGCGCGACTACTACAACAGTATCCACTCCAACAACCTTCTCTTTGGCTATGCACTACAATTGTGCGATGTCATCGTGTGGTTCGGCCACGCGGTGGAGAGGGGAGGAGTAAAACCAAATCATTCATCTCAAACCCATTACAGCAATAATAACAGAAACAACAAATAGTAAACAACCTACAATGAAAAAACGCTTCACGCTCTTCGCCGCTCTACTACTATGGTGTTCCGTGCTGATGGCTCAGACACATACCATCAGCGGCACCATCATCGACCGAGCCACGGGCGAGACCTTGATTGGAGCCACCGTGGTCGACCTGCGTTCCAAGCAAGGCACCGTCTCGAATGTCAACGGTCGTTACTCGATTACCCTTCGCTCCGACACCGTGGAGATGCGGTTCTCCTATGTGGGATACCAACCCCAGATACGGACATTCCTTTTGGATGAGAACAAAGAAATCAACATCTCACTGGACAATTCCTCCAACCTGCAGACCGTCACCATCACCGCTGACCGTGTCAGTAGCCCCAAGTCCAGTCAGATGAGTGCCATCGAGATACCCATTGAGCATATCAAAGCCGTCCCCGTCATCTTTGGCGAGACCGACATCATCAAGGCCGTTCAGTTGCTGCCTGGCGTCCAGTCGGGTGGTGAAGGACAAGCCGGTATGTATGTGCGTGGCGGTGGACCCGACGAGAACCTTTTCTTGCTCGACGGTGTTCCTCTGTACAATGTCAACCACTTGGGCGGTTTCTTCAGTGCCTTCATCAGCGATGCTGTGAAGAATGTCACCCTCTACAAGGGCAGTTTCCCCGCCCACTTCGGCGGACGTTTGAGTAGCGTGCTCGATGTGGCTACCAACAACGGTAATGACAAAGAGATTCACGGCGGTATCAATGTGGGCAACATTGCTGCCAAGGCCTACATAGAGGGTCCCATCATCAAGGAGAAAACCACTTTCAGCATCAGTGCCCGACGCACCTATTTAGACGCACTGATACAACCCTTCCTGCAGTTTACCCGTGCCGAAGGCATCGTTACCACAGCAGGCTATTACTTCTACGATTTCAATGCCAAGCTGTCCCATAAATTCAACGACCATAGCCGGCTGTTCGTAAGCTATTATATGGGCGACGATGTGGTGTATGCCCGCGTCAAAACATCAGAACGATATACCGCCATGTACGACGAGCGTTCGTTCATTCGACTGAGATACAACTGGGGCAATATTGTCAGTTCTGTTCGCTGGAACTATGCCATCAACCCGAAACTCTTTATGAACCTCACGGGAAGCTACACCCGTTACCGTAACGACATCGGTCTGACCTTGGAAGAAGAGTATTGGAGTGGAAACAATAACGTCTACAACGCATCGATGGGCATGGGTTACAACTCGGGAATTGAAGACTACACCCTTCGTGCCGATTTCGACTACGCCCCCAATCCCGACCACACGATCAAGTTTGGAGGGTCAACCGTACTACACACTTTCAGGCCCGAAACCATGAGTATGAGTATGCACGAAACCCAGACGGGTTCCACCTACGATGATGATTACAACTACAATTTCGACACCATCGTCGGCGAAAGTACCGTCCATGCCACCGAGCTGAACATGTTCATCGAGGACGACTGGAAAATCAACGACGCCATCAAGGTGAACGCAGGATTAGCCTTAAGCGGTTTCTCGGTGCAGGACAAGTTCTATCCCTCCATCCAGCCCCGTTTTAGCGGACGAGTGATGCTTACCGACGAACTCTCGTTCAAGGCAGGCTATGCCTACACCACGCAGTATCTCCATCTGCTCTCCAATTCTTCCATCTCTTTGCCTACCGACCTTTGGGTGCCCGTCACTGCCAAGATACCGCCGATGAATGCCCAGCAAGTGGCTGCGGGATTTGCCTACAACTTTCGTTATCTCTTTGATGTGAGCCTCGAGGGCTACTACAAACATATGAACAACCTTTTGGAGTACAAGGACGGTGCTTCGTTCTTCGGTAGTTCGGTGGGTTGGGAAGACAAGGTCTGTTTGGGCGAAGGCTGGTCTTATGGTGTCGAGTTCCTTGTGCAACGCACCGTGGGCAAGTTCACTGGCTGGTTGGGATACACATGGAGCCACGCCGACCGACTCTTCAACCACGAAGGCATGGAGTTGAGCAACGGAGAGGTCTTCCCCGCCAAGTACGACCGTCGTCACGATCTCTCCATCGTCGCCATGTACAAATTCAACGACAAATGGGAGGCCAGCGTCAGTTGGGTCTACATGACCGGCAATACCGCCACCTTGGCTCTCCAGACCTATGAAGGCGAGACCGACGAAGACTACTCTTCCTATTGGTATGACGAGTATGCAATGACCACACCGCTCAACTACATCGAAGGACGCAACAACTTCCGTATGCCTGCCTACCACCGTATGGATGCTTCTATCAGCTACCACAAACAAAAGAAACACGGTATCGCCACTTGGAACCTCAGCGTCTACAATCTCTACAACCGACAGAACCCCTATCTGGTATATGCCAGCGACCGTTATCATTACAACTACAACGGCACCCTATATCAGAAGGCGCTCGTACAGCTCTCTATCTTCCCCATCTTGCCTTCCATCTCCTATAACTACAAGTTTTAACCCCATAATAGCAAGAAACAATGAAACGTAAACATTATATAATCCCATTGATGGTGGCATTGTTTGCCACCGCCAGTTGCGAGAAGATGATTGACTTTGACATCGACGAGATAGACCCCATGGTGGTCGTCTCCTCCCTCAATGATGTCGACAGCAACGTCTACGTGCGGCTTACCTACAGCCGTTTCTTCCTCGACAATCATGCATTCCGTGTCATCGACAATGCCAACGTGCAACTATTTGTCAACGGAACCGCTTTGGGCGGCGCCCCCGTCTACAACACCGACTATGAGCGTTACTTCTTCAACTACAAGCCTCAGCCAGGTGATTCCTTGGCACTTCAAATCGACGTCCCGGGTCATGAGACTGTGACGGCAGGCACCCGTGTCCCCTCGCGAGCCAATGTGGACAACCCGCAAATACAAGTGTTGGCCAACACGAACGACGATGAATATTACTATTACAACACTCCCACCATTGACCTCCGTTTTGACCTTAATGACCCCGAAGACGAGAAGAATTACTATTCCGTCAGCATCATCGATTATTCCGACTACATGTACATCAGACATTACAAAGAATTTGCAACAGGTGACACGATTGTCGACACCCTCAACAATGACAACTACACCAACAGTATGTCGATGACCATCAATGATGTTGTCATCAACCCCAATACCGATATTTCCGATGTCACGGCAGCCTTGGACGGTGGAACCACCTACACAAAATTCTTCTTCACCGACGACAACATCAACGGTCGCACCCACAATATTCCTATCCAGTTCCGAGCCAATTCATACGATGTGGACATCAACGACACCTTCTACTACGACCCCACCAGTTCCACCATCATGAGCATCACCGTAGAACACCATCATTACTACCTCAAGGTGGAAAGCTACAACCGCGATGCCTACCAGTACTACATCACCTCTTCTGCTGCACGTAACGACCTGGACAACATCGGCATCTTCAACGAGCCCACACAGGTTTATTCCAATATCAACGGCGGCATTGGCATCCTCGGAGCCAAAGCTGTCAAGACAGTCAAGCTGAACATTCCTCAAACACCAGGTCGTTCAGAGCGAAAAGTCGTCAAACGCCGCCAGTAAAAAGACAAAACTATGCGAGTCCTCATCACCGACGAGTGCCATCCCATCATGCAGCAGCTGTTTCGCGAGGCGGGCATCGACTATGACGTCGACACCTGTGCCACCTACGAATCGCTGATGGAGCATATCGGGCATTACGACGCCTTGGTGGTGCGAAGCAAGATTGACATTGACCGTCGTTTCCTCGACCATGCGCCCCATCTGAGATGTATCGGACGATTAGGTGCCGGTATGGAGACCATCGACGTCGACTATGCCGAGCAGTTGGGCATCCGTTGCTTCAACTCGCCCGAAGGCAACCGCGACGCTGTGGGCGAGCATACCGTAGGAATGCTGCTGGCATTGCTCAACCACATTGCCTCTGCCGATGCCGAGGTGCGACAGGGAGTCTGGCGTCGCGAAGCCAACCGTGGATTGGAACTGGGTCACCGCACCGTGGGCATCATCGGGTTCGGCAACATGGGAACCTCTTTTGCCCGTCGGCTGCAGGGGTTCGGCTGCCGCATACTTGCCTATGACAAATACCTCAGCCACTACGCTCCCGAGAATGTCGAAGAGGTCTCCCTGTCGCAACTGCAGCAGCAATGCGACGTCCTCTCGTTCCATGTGCCGCTCACCCCTGAGACCCGTCACTATTTCGACAGCACCTTTCTGAACCAGATGGCACATCCGTTCTATTTGGTCAACACCTCACGCGGAGCTGTGGTCAGCACCGCGACATTGGCCGAGGGCATCCGAAGCGGCAAGGTGTTGGGTGCTGCCCTCGACGTCAACGAATACGAGAACATGACGCAAGACACATTGGGACAGCAGACGCTCGAGTTCCGCTACCTGCTTCAGTCGCCCCGGCTGTTGTTCACCCCCCATGTGGCAGGATGGACCGTCGAGTCGAAGGAACAACTGGCCGCCGTGTTGGCACGGAAAATCATCACCTACTTACAACAATAGCCATGCTCATCGTCTCCAATTGTATCGTCTCCGAAGACATCGTCGACCGTTGCTTCTGCTGCCCGTTGTCCGAATGCAAGGGACAGTGCTGTGTCGAAGGTGACGCTGGTGCCCCCCTCGAAGAGGAGGAAGTGGCCGATCTCGAACGCATCCTTCCCCAAGTCAAACCCTACATGACCGAAAAAGGGCTTGCAGCAATTGAAGAGCAGGGTGTCGCTGTCCGCGAAGACGGCTTTGGCATCTCTACCCCGTTGGTCGACAATCGTGAGTGTGCCTTTGTCGCTTGGGGCACCGACGGTACCGCATACTGTGCCATCGAGCAAGCCTGGCGTGACGGCATGACCGATTTCATGAAACCCGTCTCGTGTCATCTCTACCCCCTCCGACTCGACAACTATGGCGAGTTCATCGCCGTCAACTATCATCAATGGGACATCTGTCGCTGTGCCGCCAACCATCCCGACGGTAAACCTCTGTACCAATACCTTCGTGAGCCGCTTGTGCGACGCTTCGGACAGGCATGGTACGACGAACTGCTCGAACAGATAGCCCTTCGAAACAAATAATTGCAACCTAATATATCACCTATGGACAAGAAAAAGAAAGCGTGGATATGCTCCATCATCATAGCCGTGTTGCTCCTCATAGACCAGGCAGTGAAGCTCTGGGTCAAGACCCATATGCAGATAGGGGAGGATATTCCCCTCATCGGTGACTGGTGTCTGCTCCATTTTGTCGAGAACGAAGGCATGGCCTTCGGCATGAAGTTTGGCGGCAACGTGGGCAAGCTGTGCCTCTCCCTGTTCCGTATTGTCGCATCGGCAGCATTGACGTGGTTCATTATACGGCTGGTCAAGAAAGACAGCCGTCTGCTGCTGCTCATCAGTCTCTCGCTTATCCTGGTCGGAGCCATCGGCAACCTTGTCGACAGCATGTTCTACGGACTTATCTTCAACCAAAGCTACTATTCCGTCGCTACACTCTTCCCACCCGAAGGAGGCTATGCAGGGTTCCTATACGGACGAGTGGTCGACATGTTCTATTTCCCCTTGATTGACACCACGTGGCCTGCGTGGGTGCCTTGGGTGGGCGGCGAGCCGTTCCGTTTCTTCACCGCCATCTTCAACGTGGCCGACAGCGCCATCACCATCGGTGTCGTCCTGCTTGCCATCGACCAACTGTTTTGTGACAAAAGCAAAACAAATGATGAAACAGCAAACAGCGAAAATGCCGAAACGTCGAGTGAGACAGATGCTTCCAACGCTGTCGAGCAGCATGTTGACGAATAATTTTTCGAGCATTAAAACGTTGGTTATATGCAAAGTTAACCAGCAAGGAGCATCCTGTAACTTAATTTTTTTTGGTGGTTTCAAAAATGTTTGTACTTTTGCAACCGATTTCGAGAGAGGAAATCACTCCGAAATGATGGCGTTGTAGCTCAGTTGGTAGAGCAGCAGACTGAAAATTTGCGTGTCCCCGGTTCGATTCCTGGCAATGCCACAAGAAAAGGAAGCCCAGCAAGGCTTCCTTTTTCTTTTACCCTCCTCCCTTGTGTCGGCTCGCCATTCACAGCCTCTCGATTAGGAAGCTGACAGGGCGGAAACCGTCGTTGCAGCTAATCATTGCGCTGTTGGGATTCTTCATCCAGCCGTCATAGAAATTGCCCCGACCGGCAGCCAGCTCCTCTACGAACCATCGCATCGACTCCCAGGCGCTGTCGCACAGGCCGTCAGGTTTGGCACCGCCGACCGACGTCCATTGCTGACCCTCGCAGACATCGCATGTGTGCTCTATGGGGTTCTCGTATTTGGCCTGCAAATCCTTGTGGTCGGCCTTACGGATTACGGTAATCTTGACATTATACATAGTTAGATGTTATTATTGGGTCGCTCGCTTAAGGGAGCATAGTTGACATATTTGGTTTTGCAAAAGTACCTAATTTTTCGATTTTGAAACAATAATTCACCTTTTTTTTCTCCACTCTGTCTCCACTGATTCTCCACTGATCCTCCACTGATTCTCCACTGGGCTCCACTGGTTCAGTGGAGGACCAGTGGAGAATGTATTTAAAATCAATAGGGTATGAGTATAGGATGATAGAAAAGTTTTTTATTGCTCGTTGTTTTCTTCGTGGTCGACGGGGGAGGAGGGGTCCTCCGAAGGGTTGTCATCCGAGGACGAGGTGTCGCCTTTTTTCGTCCGCTTCGAGAAATAGATGCAAAGGGC
>CAJOQB010000030.1 GCA_905236405.1 uncultured Bacteroidales bacterium | reverse complement strand
GGCGGTGCCGAAGCATGGGTGCGTATCGAGCACGCTGCCGACTCGGGTGCCATCATCCGCAAACTGGACCGTATGGGCTTGCGTAGCAACAATGTGAAGTTTATCATCGGCACAGGCAACTCCTTCTGGTTCCGCGACTGCGGCCCCATCGCCTTCTACTATGGCGACCAGGACAGCGTGGCTATGGTCGACTTCGGCTACTATCCTGGCCGTGCCCTCGACGACTCGCTTCCTGCCTTGATTGAAGAACAGTTTGGCATTCCCAACTACATCACTATGATTGAATGGGAAGGCGGCAACTGTCTGGTCGACGGTGCTGGCATGGTGCTGTCGAGCGATGCCATCTATCCCAACAACCGTGACACCTATGGTCAAATTACATGGGACGGTGTCGACCCCTCGACCATACAATACACCACCAAGCCGTCGCTCACCAGCGCTCAGGTGAAAGACTCGCTGGCTCATATCCTCGGTCCTCGTGCCACCTATATCCTGCCTGCATTCAAGTATGACGGCGGCACCGGCCATGTCGACCTCTATGCCGACATGTGGGACGAGAATGAGTTTGTCTTCTCTATCATGCCTGAGAACTACAGCAATTGGACCGACTACAAGACAGGCGTGAAAAACATGGACTCGTTGACTTCCTATCAGTCCTACTTTGGATTGAACTACAAGAGTCACGGTCTGCCTTTCCCCAGCACCAACAACGGTGGCTATTTCACCAGCCAGACCTCGTACGACAATAACTACACCCGTACCTATAGCAACCACACCTTCGTCAACAACGTCATCATTCAGCCTTGCTTCAGTGCTGTCAACAATGGCGTTCCTTCGGCTCAGTGGGATGCCAACAATTTGGAAGTAATCAAGAATGCTTATCCTGGCTACACAATCTACCCGATAGATGTTCGTACCTTCGACGGCTCGGGCGGTGCCATCCACTGTGTCACCAAGCAGATTCCTGCCGACAACCCTGTCCGCATTCTCCATCCTTCTATCACGGGCGACGGCAATGCTTATGCCAGCACCAACGCTACAATCCGTGCCGAGGTGACCAACCGTAGCGGTATCTCCGAAGTGCTGTGTGTCTACCGTGTCAATGGCGGTACTTGGCAACAGTTGGCTCTGATTAACACGGGCAACGGCAACGAGTTCGCTGGCACCATGCCTACCTCGACCTTCACCATTCCTTCCGGCTCCTATACCACTGTCGAATATTATATCACAGCCACCAGTGTCAACGGCAAGACCATCACCAAGCCGATGACTGCCAACCAAGGCGGCTACTACACCTTCTATCTGGGTACCAACATGCCTTTGGCTATCGACGAGGTGGAAGAGGACATGTTTGGTCAGTTCTTCCCCAATCCTGCCACCAACCGTGCTTCGGTCCGTATCAATATGGGCAACGGTATGCAGTACAAAGTGCAGATTATCGACATGATGGGTCGTGTGGCTCACACTGCCACCCTCGATGCCGCTGGCGACATCCTGTACAATATCGACACCCAGAAACTGGGCAACGGTATCTACAATGTGGTCTTTACCGCCAACGACGGTACCCGTGTGGTGCGTCGCATCGTCGTGAAGTAAGCGGTAGTGGAATGATTATCGATTTTCATACTCACCGATACCAAACTGCGGAGGGCGTTCTTGTCCCCCGCAGTTTTGGTATTCATCCTTGGCAAACATCGTTGCTGACGGAAGAGGATTTGCCTCGACTAAGGCAGGCATTGACCGAAGGATGCCGACAATCGTCGATTGCCATGGTGGGTGAGTGTGGGTTGGACAGACTACGTGGGGCCTCCCTCCCGTTTCAGAAGGCGGTCTTTGAGTTGCATCTGCAAGTGGCGGAACAACTTGGCAAGCCAGTGGTGGTGCATTGTGTGCGTTGCATGGATGAACTGGTGGAATTGAGGAAGCGGCAGCAATGGCATATGCCTTGGGCTGTCCATGGCTTCCATGGCTCACCACAGCAAGCCGAACAGTTGTGGCGATTGGGTATTGCCTGTTCGTTTGGTTCGGTCATCCTCCGTCAGCAGCACAGCAAGACCATCGAGGCATTGCAAATGTTGGGCAAAGGCCGAGTGTTTCTCGAGACCGACGATGCCGACTGTTCGATAGGCGACATTTATGACGCTGCCGCCGAATGGCTGCATGTCGGTCGCCCCGAATTGGAAGAGGCAATAATTTCAAACTATCATCGTTTTGTCAATCAAGAACAATAGGAAATGAAGATATCTGGCATTGTCACCACCCTCAACGAGGAACGCAATATTGCGGAGTGCATTCGGTCGCTACGACAGGTATGCGATGAAGTGGTGGTAGTCGACTCGTACAGCAGTGACCGCACCTGCGACATCGCTCGTGGCGAGGGTGCCACGGTGGTGATGCAGTCGTATCTGGGTGACGGTATTCAGAAGAATGTCGCTTTGAGTCATGTAAAAAACCTGTGGGTGCTCAGCATCGATGCCGATGAGCGGCTGATGCCGAATCTGGTGGAGGCCATCAAAACTATCGACTTCGACACGACTCCTTACGACGGCTTTGCTGTACGACGTCGCAATATGATTGGCAGCCGATGGGTCAAAGCCTGCGGATGGTACCCCGATTATTTAGTAAGACTATACCGTCACGACAAACTCCGTTTCCGCGCTGTGAAACAACATGCGGGGGTGCCCACCGACAACACCTGCCGTTTGAAAGGCGACTTGCTCCATTATCGTTACCGCAATATCGGTGAGCTTTTCGCCAAGCCAGAACGCAACTACAGCACTCGCGGTGCCAAGATTCTCTACCAACAAGGACGACGTGCCAATGCTCTCACGCCAATCCTTCATGGCACGGGTGCATTCCTCTCCAACTATATTTTGCGTGGCGGCATACTGGGGGGTGTCGATGGACTGACGCTCTCTCTCGCCGTGGCCACCAACAGTTACCTTAAATATGCCAAGTTGCTCGAATACCAACGTGACCCTCAGGTGAGGGAGGCCGAGGATTTCGACAAGGTGTGGTAAAAGAACAAATCTATTATGCCCGAGATAAAAAACAGCAAACAAGACCTCTTCGAGTCCTATTCGATTGAACAGAAGCAGCAACTCTATGATGCGTTGAGTGGATTCTTCAGCGACAACAAACGCAGTCTCTTCGACCGACTGGCACCGTTGCGTACACGCCACATCTGTGTGATGGTCGAGGACATCTATCAAAGCCACAATGCCGCTGCGGTATTGCGTAGCTGCGACTGCTTTGGTGTGCAGGATGTGCATGTGGTGGAACGAAGCAACACCTTCAACCCTGCAGGCGATGTGGCGGTAGGCAGCAGCAAATGGGTCGACTACTATAAGTACAAAAGCACCAAGGAGGCTTACGACCGTTTGCATGAGCGGGGATATCGCATTGTGGCCACGCTGCCTCATGCCAACGACACCTTGATTGGCGATTTGGACATCAGCCAACCTACTGCCTTGGTCTTCGGCACCGAGTTGACGGGTCTCACCCCCGAAGCGGTCGATATGGCTGATGCCTATGTTAAGATCCCCATGTATGGCTTTACCGAGAGTTTCAACATCAGTGTCAGTGCGGCACTGTGTCTGTTCAGTGTTACCGAGCGGATGCGTTCCATGCAGGGGCTAAAATGGCAAATGAGTGACGACGAGCAGTTGTCACTCAAACTCCATTGGGCTATGCAGGCCATTAATGACGGGGAAAAGGTGCTCAAAGAACTACTCAAGAGAATGTAAGCAAAAGGAATACACAAAAAAAGCATTGCACCTCAAAAGATGCAATGCTTTTCTTTTTTGTTGAAATGATTTGGCTTGCTTAGTAGTCGATGACATCAATCAGTTTGCCGTCGGTTTCGAAGTTGAGCAGTTTGACATCCTTCTCTTTGCGGCAGAAGAGACCGCCTTTCTTGGCGATGCGGACCTGATAGGTCATCTTGTTTTTGATGCTCAGCACATAGAGCTCGGTGATTTTGTGTTTGGGGTAGTTCTGTGCCACGGTGTCTTTGATGGCGTGGGGATAGTATTTCTCCTCGACAAACCAACGGGTCTCGGTGCCTTTGGGCGAAAAGCGGTAGGCTACTGTAGTGCCGTTCTCATCCACATAGGTAGCATCATAGACCAGACTGTCGACCATGGTCCAGTGAAGGTCTTTGGCATTGATACCTTTGTTTTGGAAGTCGCGAACATATCTCTCGGGGACATCGCGTTCGTTGACACTCTTGGCTTTCTGTGCCATAACAGCGGTCTGAGCAAGAATCAGCATCAAGGCAATTGTTACTATCTTCTTCATATCGTTATAATTATTATGTTTGTTACTTTTGTTTAGACGGACGCAAAGGTACGAATTATTTTGTCTTTGATACAAATTATTTTTATTCTTTAACGATGCGACGTACTGTTGTTCCTGACAAGGTGTTGACTTTCAAAAGATAAATGCCTTTCGATAATTGTTTAATGTCGATAATGGATTCCTTGCATTGCATCAACAGGCGTCCGTCAAGGTTGTACAGTTCGACGGACAACAATCCTTCGGCTTCGATATTGACGATGCCATTGGAAGGGTTGGGGTAGAGGAGGAGGTACTGGTCGTTGACCGATTCGATGCCGACGTTGGAGAAAAAGAGCTCAAAGCTCTCCTCAGACAGGGCTGTCTGACCGTTGTCGCATACAGAAAAGATACGGATAGTACCGTTAAAGAGAAAACTACTGCTGAGATTGAAGGGGGCATCCCAAGCCTCAAGATAGAGGTAATTGGTGTCGACATAGATGGTGTCAAGGATATTGTTTCCACTTATTTCATCCACACCCTGAATGATGACACCGTAACGATTGGCGGTGCCTTGCCAGGTGATTTCGTAAGCAACAACCCAATCATAGCCTAACCCATAGGCATGAATGTTGTAGGGTGGCAGACATTGACCGCTGCAAGGATTGTCAGTGGTCAGCACCGTCTGTGTGGCGAAGGGTTCGCCGGCTTCGTGCATGGAGAGGGTGTCGCCGTTGGCGTTGGTGATGACAAAGCCGTCTTCTTGGCTCACATACCCTTCCACCCAACGGACAATGAGTGAGTCGCTGCATACACGGATGGAGGCAGTGCCTTCAAAGCCATTCTCTAATTGCAGTTTGCCGTAGGAACAACCGTGTTTGTCCTCGAACAACAGATAGTTGCCTTGGTAGCCGTCGCCATAGGTGTCGTACATGTAAACGGTCAGCTCGCACATTGCTTCATCGGTGCAAGGATGTTGAGTGACTGTGATGGTGATACATTTGTCGTTGTCCACCACCTGGATCTGTTCGGTGCGGGCTTCACCTGTGGTGTTCTCCATGACGGAGAGGACGACATGTGTGGTGTCGCCGCCGCCAAGGCCGGAAACGGGTGTGGCGTTAATCCATTCGGGCAACGATACAATATGCCAGTCGTTGCTGTCGATGATGGAGGAAAAGACATCGAAACTGATATCCTGAGCCGAGGCATCGATAATGAATTCTCTTTGGCTGATACGTAGACGCCCCATGGGCTCGATGCCTATCAAAGCGGTCTCGCTACTGTTGAAGTTGTAGGAGAGTGGGCTCATGCTGTTGACGTTGTAGAATCCGTCACCATGGCCGTGCCATCCCCAGTTGACATGGATGTTGTCCTCGTTGTCGAAGCCGTCGAAGACATAGGCGTGGCCGGCATGAAGGGAGTCGTCGACACCGCTGGCAATGATGGGTCGCCCATCGGAAATCTCTCTCTCAAGCAATGCTATCCAAGCTGAGTCGTCGGTATAGTACAAACGCATGGTGCCTATCAGGTCGGGACTGTAACGGAAATAGGTCTTCAGTGCCGACTCGGCACAAGGCAAGTCCTCTATACCATAACTAATCACGTGCGATCCACTGCCTGTAGGCGTATAGTTCATATTGACCGACACACCGGCATGGTAGCAAATAGTGGCCACAGCGTCGATTTGTCCGGCGGTGCTGCTGCTGTCCAATCGGTAGGGCATGCTGTCCCATTGGTAGGTGGTGTTTCCAAAATCGGCACTCAGCACGCCATAGTTGTGGTAATAGCTGTGAGAACCTGTTCCTGTCTCAGGATATTTCCAGTATCGCATCACTTGCGACATGGCGGTGGCCACACAGCCCACTACCACATGGTCGCCGTATCCCGATGCATTGGTGTCGGCGGGACACAGGATGTTGTAGGGATACGATTGTGTCCATGCTGTCACTAACAACGGTGCGACCGAGTCACCTACCAAACTCTTGCTGCTATTCATCCATCGTTGCCACTCTTTCTCAATCCTGTCAGTGGTAGCTATGCGTTGTTTGGCGATAAAGTCCAATTCGTCGTTGCGGCTCGAGAGCCACCCTGCCAGTTGTACGGGGAGTGGCTGCGTAAATAGTTCTCTCGTCGAATAGCCGATGATGGGGTGGGCGGCTCGTTGGTCGGACACCAACACAAAGCCTTCACCGCGTGTGGGGGTGAAAAGGTAGATATGGCTATAGGGTAAAGGCGAACGCTGCAGCTCGCCACGCCCTTGTGCCGACGACCAAAAATGCTGAGCCACTGTTTGTGCATCATTGACCGAAACGGTCTGTGCATCAATTGAAGAGAACAGGACGCCTATTAGGAACAGAAAAAGGATGGAGGTTCTTTTCATTGGGGAAGGGGTGTTAGAAGACGAGTCCGACTGTCAACGTATAGTAGGTTGGCGGCTGGTTGAAACTGATACGCTTGTTGTAGGCTGCCCGCAAGTCAACATAGATTAGGTCGATTAGGTCGACGCCGACACCACCGCAGAAGGAATAGGTGTTCCAGTTGTTGTCCATCCCTGTCGAGCTGATGTCGGTGTAGAACTCGGGACCGACAAAGACACGCATCGTTAGTGCGTTGCCTAACGAGAAGAGTCGCCAGCCCACCATGAAGGGAACGGTGATGGAAGTGGAGGTTGACGAGGAGAGGGCATGACTCCATTGTTGGAACAGGTCGCCAGAAGGGTTGATGCTGTCCCAAAGGGTGTTGGGTCGCACACCCAACTCGGGTTGGAGATACAGGTGGTCGCCAATATTGAAACGAAACAGCAGTCCGATGTCTCCCTGTTTGATGATGTTGGTCGTTTGGTTCAGGTTGGGGTTAGACACCGTGTTGGGCAGCTCGAACACGTCGAGGGTACGGTAGGTTCCTCTAACGCCCATGCGAAAGACACGCTGTGCCGAAAGGCTTCCTATGGCAAGAAAACTAAGGAGAAGGATAATCAGTCTGGATTTCATGGTGTTTGTTGTGTTTAAAAGCCCAACGGGTGACATCACCCATTGGGCTTGTTATTGATTGCCTTAGAATTTGATACCTATCGAGAAAGAATAGAAGGCTGGCTTGTCGATGTTGGAGAGGGTGGTGCTAATGTCGGCGGCAGGCAAATAACTGACGCGAGCATCAGTATAGATGAATCCCAAAACGTCGAGGCCGACACCACCGATGACAGAGTAGGTCTTCCAGTTGATTTTGCTTCCCTTGAAGTCGGTGTAGAACTCAGGGCCGACAAACACACGCATCGACAGCAGTTTGCCAACACTGAACAGTCTCACACCTGCCAAGATGGGAATGTTGACGGTGGCCGACTGAGCAGTGTTGAATGCGTCGATGGTCTGCATGAAGATGTTGTCGCTGTTGTCCAAGCTGTCCCATATCGTGTTGGGGCTGAAACCTATCTCGGGTTGAAGGAAGAAACGGTCGCTCAGGTTGACACGGAGAAACAGACCGATGTTGCTCTGTTTGATAATCTCGGCGTTGCGTGACACGACAGACTGTTGGACGTTGGAGTAGAGCTCATAGGCGTCGATGGTCGAGTAGGTGGCTTTGATACCAAAGTCTAACAAACCTTGGGCACGGAGTCCTGACACTGAGAGTGCCAGCATAAGGATAATGGCAAAATTCTTTTTCATGATGCTTGATTTTTGTTATTTGTTTTATTTTTTTATTCGTCAATATTGCGACCGTGGCAGTTTTTGTATTTCTTGCCGCTGCCACAGGGGCAGGGGTCGTTGCGGCCCACTTTCTTCTCCACGTGGACAGGCTGCGGTTTTTGGCGTTCCTGGGTGTTCTGTCCGGGACGTTGCTGGTCGTCGCTGCGGCTGGTACGCAGGTGACGGTCGTCGCTTTGGGGCAGATGGGCTTCGCGGACCTCGTTCTCCTGTTGGATGGGCAGCGAGGCACGGCTGAGGAACGAACTGATGTCGCGGTTGATGTCGAGAAGCATCTTCTCGAAGAGGTTGAACGACTCGAACTTGTAAATCAACAACGGGTCTTTCTGCTCGTAGCTGGCGTTTTGTACACTGGTACGCAGCTCGTCGAGTTCACGCAGATGCTCTTTCCAGTAGTCGTCGATGATGGCGAGGGTGATGCTTTTTTGGATGCTGTTCTCCATCTCGCGGCCTTGGGTGTCGAAGGCTTTCTGGACAGGCACGATAACGTTGAGCGTCTTCTTGCCGTCGGTCACGGGGAATGCGATGTTTTGGTATTGCGTTTTCTCGTGGACATTCTTGATGAAGGGGAAGGCCAGCACACAGATGCGTTGCATACGAGCCTTGAAGTTGTCGTAGGTCAGGTGGTATAGCTTGTCGATAGCCACGTCGCGTTTCTCGCCGAAGAGTTCGTTCTCCTCGAAGGGGAGGTCGACAGCGAAGGTGCGAATCATGTCCAACTTCAGTGCTTCGAAGTCGCGGTTCTGACGGGCATCGTTAAATATGACCTCGCAAGTGTCGTAGAAGGTGTTGCTAATGTCGATGGGGAGACGGTCGCCATAGAGTGCGTTGCGACGTTTGTTGTAGATGACGGTACGTTGGTTGTTCATCACATCGTCGTATTCCAACAGACGTTTGCGGATGCCGAAGTTGTTCTCCTCCACCTTCTTCTGGGCACGCTCGATTTGTTTGGTAATCATCGAGTGCTGGATCATCTCGCCCTCTTGCAGACCCATCTGGTCCATGATTTTGGCGATACGTTCCGAACCGAAGAGACGCATCAGGTCGTCCTCGAGCGACACGAAGAAGAGCGACGAACCTGGGTCGCCTTGACGGCCGGCACGTCCACGTAGCTGACGGTCCACACGGCGGCTCTCGTGGCGTTCGGTGCCGATAATAGCCAGACCGCCGGCCTCGCGCACACCAGCCTTCAGCTTGATGTCGGTACCACGGCCGGCCATGTTGGTGGCAATGGTCACCTTGCCAGCCTCGCCGGCTTCGGCCACGATGTCGGCCTCTTTCTTATGCAGTTTTGCGTTCAGCACATTGTGGGGAATCTTACGCATCTTGAGCATCTTGCTCAGCAGCTCCGACGTCTCGACCGAGGTGGTGCCCACCAGCACCGGGCGGCCTTCGCCAATCAGTCGTTCAATCTCGGCGATGACAGCGGCAAACTTCTCGCGCTTCGTCTTGTATATCACATCGTCCATGTCTTTGCGGGCGATGGGTCGGTTGGTGGGAATCACCACCACATCCAGTTTGTAGATGTTCCAGAACTCGCCAGCCTCCGTCTCGGCCGTACCGGTCATGCCGGCCAGCTTCTTGTACATACGGAAGTAGTTCTGCAGCGTGATGGTGGCGTAGGTCTGGGTGGCAGCCTCCACCTTGGCGTTCTCCTTGGCCTCGACAGCCTGGTGCAGACCGTCGCTCCAGCGGCGTCCTTCCATGATACGGCCCGTCTGTTCGTCGACAATCTTCACCTGGTTGTCCTCGGTGACGATATAGTCCACGTCGCGTTCAAACAGTGTGTAGGCTTTCAGCAGTTGGTCCACGGTGTGGACGCGGTCGCTCTGGATGGCGAAGTCGCTCATGATCTGTTCCTTCTTGGCTGCTTTCTCTTCAGCGCTGAGACCGCTGTGCTCCAGTTCGGCCAAGTCGCTGCCGATGTCGGGCAGTTGGTAGAACTTGCGGTCCTCGCCCATGTCGGCCAGATAGTCCATACCCTTGTCGGTCAGCTCCACCTGACGGTTCTTCTCGTCGACCACGAAATAGAGCTCGTCGTCGATGATGTGCATGTATTTGTTCTGCTCCTGCATGTAGAAGTTTTCCGTGCGGGTGAGCAGTTGTTTGATACCGGTCTCAGAGAGGTATTTGATGAGAGCCTTGTTCTTGGGCATACCACGGTAGACACGCAGCAGTGCCTTGGCGCCCTCCTCCTCGGGTTTGATCTCGAGGTTGTTTCCAATCAGACGGCGAGCGTCGGCCAACACTTGGGTCAGCATCACACGCTGCACATTGTACAGCTTCTCGATGACAGGCTTGAACTTGTTAAATTCTTGGTCGTCGTCACCCTTGCCGGTGGGGCCGCTGATGATAAGGGGGGTACGGGCGTCGTCGATAAGCACCGAGTCCACCTCGTCGACGATGGCATAGTTGTGCGAGCGTTGCACCAGTTCGTTGGTGTTGCGGCTCATATTGTCACGCAGGTAGTCGAAACCGAACTCGTTGTTTGTTCCGTAGGTGATATCAGCGTTGTAGGCTGCCTTGCGTTCGTCGCTGTGCGGTTCGTACTTGTCGATGCAGTCCACCGTCAAGCCGTGGAACTCGAAGAGCATGCCCATCCATTCCGAGTCACGCTTGGCCAGATAGTCGTTCACCGTCACCACATGGACACCCTTGCCGGGCAGTGCGTTGAGGTAGACAGGCAGCGTGGCCACCAGTGTCTTGCCCTCGCCCGTAGCCATCTCGGCAATCTTGCCGCTGTGCAGCACGGCGCCGCCAATCAGCTGCACGTCGTAGTGCACCATGTCCCAGGTGATCATGTTGCCGCCGGCCATCCACGAATGGTTGTAGTAGGCCTTGTCGCCGCGGATGTTGACGCTGTCTAAACGGGCCGACAGGTCGCGGTCGTGGTCGTTGGCGGTCACCTCCACCTCCTCGTTCTCGGCAAAGCGGCGAGCCGTCTCTTTCACGACGGCGAATGCCTCGGGCAGTATTTTGTTGAGTATGTCTTGTGTCTTGTCGTAGCTGATTTTCTCCAGTTCCTCGATACGTTTGTAGATGGTCTCCTTCTCATCGACGGGCATCTCATAGTCCTCGTCGAGGCGTTGTCGCAGCGAGGCCAGCTCTGTCTCTTCGGTCTCCGTCTCTTTGCGAATCAGCTCTTTGAATTCAACGGTCTTAGCACGTAGTTGGTCATTGGTCAGTTGTTGGATTGCAGGGTACACCTCAAGGGTTTTGTCGAGGTACGGCTTCACCTCTTTGAGGTCGCGGTCCGATTTCGAACCAAACAGTTTCTTCAGAAAATTTGCCATTTTTATCTATAAGAATATATTATTTCTCTATTATACTTTTATGAATAACAAACAACTATATCCTATGGGTACTCCCATACGACAACGCAAAGATAACGTTTTTTTTAATTTAGTGGTAATTTATTTTCCTTTTACCACGCGTTTGATGGCCACGCCGGCAGCGGTGGTCACCCGTAGCGTGTAGGTGCCTCTGGGTAACGACGACAGGTCGATCAACGCCTTGTCGGTGCCGTCAGCTTGTTGTGCTATCATCTTGCGGCCCATGGCGTCGATGACCTCCACCGACAGGATGTCGCTGCCCTCC
>CAJOQB010000029.1 GCA_905236405.1 uncultured Bacteroidales bacterium | reverse complement strand
TGTCAGACAAAAGTCAGAGTTAAGTCAGACTTAGGTTAGAGTTAAGTTAGAGTTAAGTAGGAGTTACGTAGGAGTTGGAAAATTGTCATTGCGGCGGCACCTCTCGCGTTGAAATCCGATGCAAAGATACACCCGTTTTTCATATGGTTCGAGCGATTGTCGACGATGGCGTGCGATTACGTGCGATTATGGAGGATAACGGAGTTTACGTCCCAAAAACCGAATGTGACACTTTTCCCCTGTTGCCGTCGCTTTCGGCCACTTGGGTGGCCATTTGGCCACAATGCACCTTCCCAAAAGTGGTTGTAAGACCATTTCCCGCGACGCACACATGTTCGCCAAGTAGGGAGGAAAGCATCGATACAAGGGGTTGAACATTCATTTTGGAGCCTTTTGACGGGGTATATTGCACCCATCTGTCCGTTATCCGAGGGTCGGCATCACAGTATCCGACTGTTTGTCACCATCGTATTTCATTGTTTCTTTGCTTTTTAGATGAAATTGTTTTTTCAATTTCTATCAACTATCAGTTCTATCAGTTTTTTTTTGAGGGTTTCCATTTCTTCACTTTATATCTTATATGATTTATATATTATTAATTATTAATTAGTTATAAGTATTATAAAGGAGGTTTCTGAAATTGGGGTTATCATTTTTTAATTGATAGAACTGATAGTTGATAGGTTTTTATAATTCGTTATTTCTCTACGAGGCTCCATGTGGCTATTTATTTTGGACACAAGGTTGCTCGAACAAAATATTTTTGGCTGTTCCAGCAATTGTTTGTAATTTTGCAGTTCAAAATAATGACATAGGATACAAATGATAACTAAATAAACAAAGTAACAGGCAACGCGAGAAAGCAGCGATAGACAAGGGGCCACCTTTGGATGCTGCATGTGTTGACTTAGTTGAATAGATAATGGCAAAAGACATTGCAATAAAAGAAAGCAGCCCAACGCTGAAACCATTGATAGACAACATATCAATGGCCATCAACGACGCACGCAGAAAAGTGGCCTCACATATAAATGCCACAATGACTCAATCCTATTGGCAGATCGGGAAGTATATCGTGGAGTATGAACAAGGCGGACAGGCCAAGGTGGCATACGGCACTTCCACATTGACCAAACTCTCACATCAACTTACGGCACGCTTTGGACGAGGTTTTAGTCGTCCTAATCTCGTAAATATGAGAAAGTTCTATCTTTTTTATCCAGATTGTCAGACACTGTCTGACAATCTAACGTGGTCGCATATTTGCGAACTGATAAAGGCGGATGACAATCTTGAACGCAGTTTCTACGAGAAAGAGTGTATTGCCCAGAAGTGGGATGTGCGTACCTTGAAACGACAGATGAGTTCGGCATTATATCTCCGATTGGCAGCCAGCAAAGACAAGGAGGGTGTGCTTGCATTGGCCAAAGAGGGGATCAGCATTCAGAAACCAGAGGATGTTGTTCGCGACAGCTACACTTTGGAGTTTCTTGGAATGCAGGAAGACTACCGTTACTCGGAAACGTTGTTGGAGCAGCGTATCATCGATAACTTGCAGATGTTCCTGCTTGAAATGGGGAAGGGCTTCACGTTTGTGAAGCGGCAGTATCCCATTACCATTAACAACCGCCACTATCACTGTGACCTGGTGTTTTATCACCGCATACTGCGTTGTTTTGTTCTGATTGACCTAAAACGCGATGGGGTACAGCATGAAGACATTGGACAGATGAATATGTATCTTGGCTATTTTGCCAAGGAAGAGAATCAGCCTGAAGACAATCCGCCTATTGGCATTATTCTCTCACATTATAAGGACGACTTGTTGGTGGAATATACCACCTATGGCATGAACACCAATCTTTTTGTGTCGAAATACGAACTTTATCTGCCCGACACGGAGCGTTTGCGACAGATTGTAGGGAAAATCGTGGCGGAAGATGGAACCGAATAAAAGCTTATGTGACCGATATGTTTATATAGAAAACAAATAATATCAAGACAAACAAAGAAACAGACAACGCGAAAAGGCTTTATCTAACGCAGCATGAAATGGAATATAGCAACAAAATAGTTTTTGATTTTCTCATCGAAGAATGCAAACTGATACCGATTTTGTGGGATAAATACGGACCGGGAATCATGTCCCAAACGACAGACATTGACTTTTGGAACGAATTGAGTGAACAGTTGGATTGTTTTCGTGTTTGCGATGAGTGCGGCAAACCGATGATTGAGGGCTATGTTGTTGACGGATGTGACACTTATTGTTCGGATGAATGCTTACACAAACATCTTTCTGATGAAGAGTATAAAGAACTCTATGATGACGGCAATGGCGACACTTATTGGACTACATGGTTTGAAAACTCGAAAACATATAAAACGAATAATTAATGAAAGCGAAACCATTCATCAAGTGGGTTGGAGGAAAAGGCCAGCTCATCGAACAACTGGAGGCGTTGCTGCCAGCTGACTTTGACAGATGGGAGAATGTTACTTACATTGAACCCTTTGTGGGAGGAGGAGCGATGCTGTTCCATATGCTTCAAAACCACAAAAACATCAAAACAGCAGTCATTAACGACATCAACGCCGACCTTACAACCAGCTACAAGGTTGTACGTGACAACCCGACAGAACTTGTCGATTCTCTCAAAGAAATTCAGCATGAATACTATTTACTGAAATCAGAAGAGGAACGCAAACAGTTCTATATGCTGATACGAGATGAGTTCAATACCAAATCCCTCTCACCAATAAGGAATACCACTTTATTCTTCTTTCTGAACCGCACCTGCTTCAATGGTCTCTATCGCGTCAACAAGTCGGGTCTCTTTAACGTGCCATTCGGTCGCTATGAGAAACCCACTATCTGCGACCCGATAACGATATATGCCGATAGTGAACTACTGCAAAATGTAGAGATAATGACAGGTGACTATCAACAGACCTTCGACAGGGCACAAGGACGCACACTGTTCTATTTTGACCCGCCTTATCGCCCTCTCAGCGACACTTCCAGCTTCAACGACTATGCCAAGGAAGCATTCAACGACCTCGCACAAATTCGACTGAAAGAATTTTGCGACCGAGTTAACGAAGCTGGTTTCCATTTCATGCTCAGCAATTCCGATTGCAAGGGCAAGAATGAGAAAGACAATTTCTTCGATGTGCTTTACGAAGCGTATAAAATAGAAAGGGTCTGGGCTTCGCGTAACATTAACTCCAACCCAAACAAGCGTGGAAAACTGACGGAGATTCTTGTGCACAACTATGTAGAAACGAAAGCCCGTCCACGTGTTGAATACGTTGTACCAGAATTGGAACCAATGTATGCAGCAGAAAACGCCCCTGATTATGCTGCTGTAAATTAAAAATACCGAATTCGATACAATTAAACATGGCGATTTCGCCACAATAAAGAGGATATGGCTAAAGATTTCAATAAGTTCATGTCTCAGCTTCAAGAGACGAATCAGACATTAGATTTCTTTTGTGATTTCGATAAGATTTCACAGAATGTTAAGGATATTAAACTCAGCCTTTGTATGCTGAACAGCCTCATTGGTTCTTCAGACATGCGAAAGTCAGTTGAAACAATATGGAAACGTGATAAGTCCGCTTTCAATGTGATGGACATACTAATCGCAGTTCGTAGTGAGGGCAAGAAAAAAGTTCTTGATAGTCTGGGAAACTGTGTTGTCCTTGACTCCCTGTTTGAGTCGGTTGATGGTGTAATGGAATTCCTCGACAACACAGGATTGACAGAGGTTTTCCAATCAAAGAAAATCAACGACCTTGTTGATTATGTTTTTGGCATAGAGACGGGACTGGACACGAATGCTCGTAAAAACCGAAGCGGACATGTGATGGAAGGCATGGTGGCACGTATCCTCGACAAGAACGGCATTCATTATCGTCAAGAGGTTTATTCAAGCGAATGGCCTGAGATTACAAAGGTTCTTGGTGACGATGAGAAGCGCTTTGACTTTGTTATCAAGGCCAAAGACAAGACCTATCTGATAGAAGTAAATTTCTATAGTGGTGGCGGTAGTAAGTTAAACGAGGTTGCACGTTCTTATTCGGATATTGCTCCTAAGATTAACTCCGTTCACGGCTTTGAGTTTGTATGGATTACGGATGGCATCGGGTGGAACAACGCCAGGAACAAACTTCAAGAAGCATATTCTATCATACCAAACGTGTATAATCTCACAAGCATAAGTTCATTCATTGCCGACTTGAAAGGATGATAACGCCATATTATAAATCCCCCAACCACGACTTTAACTTGCTCTGTGGCGATACCTTTGAGCTATTGCCACAGTTCAACTTCAAGTTCGATATGATTTTCGCTGACCCGCCATATTTCCTCTCCAATGACGGTATCAGCTATCAGGCGGGGAAGATTGTCAGCGTCAACAAAGGCGATTGGGACAGAGGAAAAAGCCCCGAGGAGATGAACGAGTACAACAAACGATGGATAGGCTTGTGTCGGGAGAAACTGAAAGAGAACGGGACGATTTGGATATGTGGCAACTATCACAACATTTTCTCTGTAGCCAACAGCCTCACGGAACTTGGCTTCAAGATACTCAACGTTGTGACATGGGCCAAGACTAATCCGCCACCCAATATTTCCTGTCGGTACTTTACCTATTCTACAGAATTCATCATATGGGCTCGCAAATCTGTCAAAACGCCTCATTATTTCAATTACGAACTGATGAAGCAGTTGAACGACGACAAACAGATGACCGATGTTTGGCGGCTTCCGGCAATCGCCCCATGGGAGAAATCGTGCGGAAAACATCCGACACAGAAACCATTGGCTCTTTTGACCCGAATCATCCTTGCCTCGACCGAAAGAAACGCATGGATACTTGACCCGTTTGCCGGGTCGTCGACAACAGGCATCGCCGCCAACCTTATCGGTCGCCGTTTCCTTGGTATAGAACGTGAGTCCGATTTTGCCGAGATGAGTCGGAAACGTAGAATAGAAATAGAGAACACTCACACATATGCCAACTACCGCTTAAAGATAAAGGACATAGCGAAATCTAAGGTGTCAGAACTGACTCTCTTCGCAAGCGAGGATGAGACTGTAATGGATTTGCCTTTCTAAAATAGAAATACTCGATTCATCGAAGCGGCTGCTGGTGGGTCTTGTGAAGAAGGACAATCAGGAGTATTTCCTCACAGAGAAACCGACTAAGATTTACTATACCGACTCGATACGTAAGTTCCCATCAACCATTGCACTCAACAAGCTGTACTACTTCATGCCCTATATCAAGGGCAAGGGTGTGAGAGACATTTATCTCATCAAACTCCTGCGTTTAGGAAGCAAGACCGAAGTGCATCCCGAAACCAAGAAAGACCTCAAAGCCCCTCGTTTTGTTCTTGAACTGGAATACCTCGAGAGCCTCCCCGACTACCAAATGATAACATTACGATTTCAACGCGCTTTCACGGATACATTCCTGGGGAGAGTGATGCAATAATTCGAAACAGACGGAAGAATATATTTATCCCACAACAATTATTCCGTCGACGAAAAATAAAAGCTTTTAAATATTTCATGCGAAGCGGGGCGACCTCGATTGTCTTATTATAGAAGTCGACATACAATATTTCAAGGGGTTGGCCGTTCCCTCCCTGAAAAAGAACGCATTCAAGACATATTTTCACGATAGCTGTCAACGGCCTCAAGCCGTCAACACTTATAAAGCCGCAAGTATGCTTGAATACTCGGGAGAAAACGAACAAGTGTCGAAATCAGTAAATAAAAACACGATGGGAAACGTTGATTATACTGTAATAGCCGAAGAGAGAAGAAATCATATTTATGCTAATGTGGGACATGCTCTATACAGATTCCGCAAGGAAGCAGGATACTCATTAGAAGAGGCTGCCAAATTGATAGGCTACAAACCTGAGAAACTTCGGAGAGTTGAGGAAGGTGGAAGAATAAGTGTTACCAATTTTTTGCGTGTTGTGGCCACCTACGGCGGGCATGTGTTCATCGAGGGGGAAGCGGGCTCTTATTCCCTCGAAGAATTGTACCAAATACCTCCAATCACACCGGAGGAAATAGAATCCATAAAGAAAACAAGAGAACTTGAAAGAAAGGCAAATGCCAAGATTCGCACCAGTGAATGGTTGAACAAAATGTCCGAGAATTGGAATGACGAGAACGAATAAGTAATCCGGCAAGTCAACGTTTTATACTATCTCTCTCCCGATGAAATTTCAATAATCAAAAAGGGTGCATAATCTGTATTTTATACTTCCTTATGGACAGAGGACCAAGCGAAAACCATAGGAGAGGTTCAGCATATTGGGCTTGTTTTGGCCGCGACGTGCCACACGGCAAGACCATTCCGTGTATCCGATGGCACCGCCACGTAACACTCGCTCTGTGCCCTTGTCAGGTCCCATGGGGTTGTCTTTCGGGCTTCTGCTGTAATAATTTGCATCGTACCAGTCGCTGCACCACTCCCAGACATTGCCACTCATATCGTACAGACCCAACGCATTGGGGCTTTTCATTTTCACAGGATGGTATTGATCGCTGTCTCTTTTTCTGTAACCCGACCACGCCACTTGGTCGATGTTGTTGCCGCCGCTGTACATCGTGCCGCCGCTGTGACCGCCACGGGCAGCATACTCCCATTCCGCCTCCGTCGGCAGACGGAACTTTTGTCCCGTCATCTTTTCCAACTTGGGGATGAACTTCTTGGTTATCGTCTTGTAGCTGACACAATAGGCCGGATAGTTGTCACCACGTCCACACCCTTCAAGCCAAGGGTGGCCTCTCGCGTATTTCGGTTCGCGTCCCATTACCGCCACCCACAACGCCTGCGTTACCTCCGTCTCTCCCATATAGAAACTGCTCACCGTCACCTCGTGGGTAGGATATTCATCATGCCAAATGGTTTTGCCTTGTTCTGCGGTCGCCCCCATCGTGAAGGTGCCACCCTGCACCGGCTTCATGCAGAACGTCACGCCGCCCACAGTAAACACCTTGTCCGTCATCACGGACGACGAGTCGTTTTCTTGAGCCAACGCCAACGATGCGGCGACAAGAAACACCAACAATACGAGAGTTTTTCCTTTATTCATATCACTTACATTACTCCAACCCTTGGTAGCTGCGGGTCGATGCTTTGACGTTGCGTTCGAGCGACTCGCGGATAAGCGACTTCAGACGGAGGGTTTGGTTCTCCAACTCGCCGCGTCGCTCGGGACGATAGAGGTCGGCATAGCGGCATTGGGTGAGGGAGAAGCCCAACTTGGGCATCACACCCTTGACGTCGAGAGCCAGACGGGTGGGCAGGGGGCTCTGCAGTATCTCGAGGTGGTAGTCGTAGTTGTTGTCGAGGTTGTGTCGACCCGATGCCACCAACTGGTACTTGTCCATGGTGAGGAGGAAGGGATAGAGCTCCACCTCTTTGCGGAAGACGGTCATCTCGACATCAAGGCTGTCGATGATGTTCTTTGTCTTTTTGTTGAACATCATGTACTTAGCAATGGTGTTGAAGGTCTCGTTGTCGAGTACCACCAAGCTGTCGCCGCTGAGGGCGGCGGCACCGCGCAGGGTGGACATCTTGGGTTTGTAGTAGGCGTCGACATAGGTCTCGGCACACAGGTGGAAGTCGGCACGTCCCTCGAAGGCGGAGAGCATCGGCACCAGGGTGTCGACATAGGGTATCATGTCGATGAGCTCGGAGATATTGATGTCGAGCAGGTGGAAGTCCATGCCGACAAAGATGTGGTTGACACGAGGGGTGCGGTAGAGTGCCGTGAGCTGCATACGAGCCGCCTTGCAGACGAAGCCAACCTGCTCGAGCACCGCCACTCCGTCGCGGAGCATGACGTCGCCAGCCAGTTCCTGCAGCTCGTTGTCGAAAGCGGTACACTCTTTGACTCGTGTGTGTAACACGAAATCGACATCGCGAGGACAGATGAAGGGGTTGGCCTCTTTCTTTCCGGCATCGACCTTGACCTCCGCCTGCTGCACACGGAGCGAATCCTCGTCGCTACCGAGGCCGCTGAGGGCGTTCATCAGGTCGTCGACATTGGTGTAGTTGGAGGTGAAATTTAGTTCGCCTTTGAGCATATCCTCGTGCGAAATCCATTTCTCAAGACCGGTGACGGCACCCGAGAGGTAGAAATCGCTATTGCCGAAGACGACGTTGGCGCTGGCAATCTCGCAGCGTTCGGGTTTGTAGTTGAACTTGATATCGGGTACTTGGACGATATAGTCGAGTTGCGAGTGGTTGATGTATCCACGCTTGAAGTCGACATCGAGATTGGGGCTCCACTTCTGCAAAGCGTTGGAGCGAGTGGAGTCGTAGTTGGCGGTACCCTTGATGGAGAGACCCGCCATGTTGACCGAAAGGCTGTCGTTGATTTTGGCGAAGAGGCTGGAGCTGTTGTAGTTCACCTTGTATTGCACCTTGGCGGGGTCGCGACGGTTGGGCACCATCTCGAACACAAGGTCGGGATCGTCGATAGCAGCGTAAATAGTGTCCATATCGCCCTCAATCTTGGAGAACGTCCCTTTGGCGGCCACCGAGAAGGGGACGTTGTCGGCCAGCACATTGCTGATGGCGGCTTCCAAGTCGGCTGTCGTGAGCGATGCGTCGATACCGGCACTCGGGACGACGGCATGAAGCGAGGGGCTTTGGATGGTGGCACTGAGCAGTTCGTCGAACGACGAAGTGAGTTTCTTGGCAGGGATGCGTACATCGACGGCCAGCTGAGGGCTGTTGGCCTTGATGTCGTCGTAGCGGACATCGAGCTGGTTGAGCACCACCTTGCCGTCCACCTTCATATGGGGTATGTCGAGTTTCTGTAGATGCTGCAAGTTGGTTTGAGCGTGGACATCGAGTCGGCTGGTGCCTTTGAGCTCCATATCGAGATCATCGGGGAGGAAGGGCTTGATGTCGGGCAACTGGATATTGCCGTTGATGTTGGCATCGATATCCATCACCCCCAACAAATCGGTGACGACACCTTTGACGGCGACGTTGTTCTTGCCCGTCACCGCATAGAGGTTGTTGACCTTGACGTTGCTTTTGCCCTTGGGGCCGAAGTCGAGGTCGGCATCGAGATTGGCCTCTATCTTGCTGAGGTCGTAAGGGAGAATCTTATGGTCGGAGAAACGTCCGTTATCCATTTCGAGGTGGGCGGTGATGAGGGGCAGGGTGCTGTCGGTGACCGAGCCTTCTGCCCTACCCTGTAACGACAACCGAGCGTCGAGGTCCATACCCTGCTGCCACGTGGTGAATTGGGGAGGAAGTATCTCGAGCAGCGGAGCCACCTGCCAAGAGTTGGTTTCGAACCGAGTGTCGACATTCAGAGGCGCCCCGTCGTGCGGCAGTTGCACGTCGCCGTCGAGCCGAATGATGTATTCGGTCAACGCTATCGAAGCCTCCGAAAGGGTGAGGCTAAGGTCGTCGAGGTTGGCTTTGAAGGGAGCCTTTACCGTGAGCAGGTCGCGACGCGAGGCATTGGCGGCATCGGTCACATAGTCGGTACCCTGCAGCGCCACCTTGGCGGTGGGTATAGAGAGGTCGACACGACCGTCGAGTTGACGGAAGGGGCCTTGGACATCGAGAGCCAAATCTATCTTGTCGAGGATGGTGTTGAGGGTCTCCTTGCCTACGCTGTCACGCATGGAGCAGGCGATCTTGCGAGCGCCGAAATCGAGCGTCGCGTCGATGGCTTCGTCTTTCCACAAGCCGTCGACCTTGAGGTCCATGTCGTCGACACGGGCTTTCATGCCGTCTTTGTTGTCCTTGAAGTCGCAGTACATTCCTTTGACCTTCACCTGCTTGAGGTCGATATGCGAGGGCAGCGACGAGGAGGTGTCTGTCTGCGTGGTGTCGCCCGAGGGGAAGATATCGAAATTGGTGCTGCCGTCTTCGGCGATGAAGATATTGGCAAACACATCGTCGAGGAAGAGTTTCTCGACCTTGATGTCCCTATGTTTGATGAAGTCGCGAATATTGATGGCCACCGTCAGGTCTTTCAACGCTGCCAGCGTGTCGTTCTGAGCCCCCGCGACGGGATTGACCAGCACCACGTTCTTCACATCCAAGCCCGCATTGGGGAAGGTCTTGAAGAGCGAGAGGTTGACTCGGTCGAAATGCGACTCACAGAGGATATATTTGTCGGACAGCTTGTTGACGATGGAGGTGAGCCGTGCAGGGGTGAACACAATATAGAGTGCCACCACGACGGCCACGAGCAGCAATCCCAACAACGAAGCGACCGAGACAAGGGCTATCTTCAACCCCCGTCGACGAGGACGACTGACTTGCTCGTGCGACTGGATGGTTTCTGTTGCTTCGCTCATGATATACGTTTAAAGGTAAAGGTTTGGCTGTAGTTGTCTTTGTAGATCAGCGTGGTGGTGTTGAGCGTGGTGACGGTGTATACCTTGGGCACCACACCACCCATCTCCATCTGGTGGAGCTGCGTCAGCTGGTCGTCCTCCAACGTCCAGGTGAAGGGTTGTGCCTCCTCCTCGCTGACATCATCGGCGACATCCCATGTGGCGCCAGAAAAATCGCTGTTATACTTCCAGTATTCGGTACCCATCTGCCATTTGCCCACCAGCAGGTCGGCATCGAAGGAGACCTCGGGTTCGCAGCCGGCAAAGAGCATCACGCTGCAAAGAATCATCCAAAGGAAACGTCTCTTTCTCATCTCCAAATCAGGTTTTATTCGTCAAGAATCCACACATCTTTGAGCATACGACCGCGCTCGTTGTAGTCGAGCCCGTAACCCACAATGAAATCGTTGTCGATGATGCGACCCACATAGTCGATAGCATAGTCGCACTTGAACAGTTCCGGCTTGTGGAACAGGCAGCACACCTTGATGCTACGGACGCCTGCTTGCAGCAGTTGTTCGATATTGTCGCGTACCGAAAGGCCTGTCTCGATAATGTCCTCGACGATGATCACATCGCGGCCCTTGACATTGTCGGTGAGGCCGATGAGATGTTTCACCTCTCCTGTACTGCTGGTGCCGGAATAGGAGGAGTTTTTCACAAAACAGACTTCGGCATCCAACCCCAAGTCGCCCAACTCGCGACAGAGGTCGGCGGCAAAGACGAAGGCACCGTTCAGTATGGGCAACAGCAGCGGCGGCCTTCCGGTCGCATCGTGCACATCCTTCAAATCGGCATACAAACGTACAGCCGTCTCCCTAACAACGGCATGAATCTCTTCGGCCTTCAAGTAAGGGCGGAATTCTTTGTCGAGTACTTTCATGACAAATGATTTAGTATGGAGAGTGATTATTCGTCGACGGGGCGTTCCACCGAGTCGAGCACTAAACGGAACCCGTGGAAGCCATAGCCGTGGTCGGGCAGATACCAACTGCGATCGAAGACAGCACAACCCCACGAAGGGCTGTTGAGGCAGCCGCCGCGGAGGATGCGGTTCTCGCCACGCTTGGGGCCACGGGGGTTGACCTGCGGGTCGGAGGTGTAGTCGCTATACCAGTCGCTGCACCACTCCCACACGTTGCCGGCCATATCGTAAAGACCCAGCTCGTTGGGTTTGAGCCGTCCCACAGGATGGGTGCGGTTGCCGCTGTTCATGCCATACCAAGCCACACTGCCCAAATCCTCGTTGACACCCGGAAAGACACAGTCGGAGGAGTGGTTGCCGCCACGAGCTGCGAACTCCCATTCGGCTTCGGTAGGCAGACGGAAGCGATAGCCGGTCATCTGGCTCAGACGGGCGATGAATATCTGCACATCCTGATACGACACCTGTTCGACAGGCAAGCTGTCGTTATACTGCCATCGTGAGGGATTGTTGTCCATCACCTCTTTCCAGATACGCTGCGTCACCTCGTATTTGCCCATGTAGAATGTGTCGACCGTCACACGGTGGGTCGGCTTGCTCTCGTCGTAGGTATGCTTCACCGCCCCCGGACGGGTGCATCCCATGGTGAACGAGCCACCCGGGACACGCATCATACGGATGCGTTCGTTGTTAACCTTGATGTCCACCGAGCCGTCGTCGACCTCGACATTGAAGACGATGTTGGTGTCGTCCCAGCAGAGACCGGCAAAAGTGTCGAGCACATAGGGGATGCTGCGAAGGTCGGGCAGGTCGTAGAAGAGCACCGTCTTGCGGGTACCCGGCTGCACGTTGCGGCCAGCGTCGCCCGAGAAGTTCTCGATATAGTCGCCATAGGTGATTCCATGATCGGTGGAGACCTGGATGCGGATGTCCGCCGCCTTGTCCAAGTCGTAGGTCAGCGTCACCTCGCGGTTGACGCGGCTGAAATGAATGTTGCTGACATTCTGGGCTTGCAGACACACGCCCGCCAACAGCCCCAAAACGAACAAAAGTCTATATTTTATCATGCGTTTCCTTTTTATATACAATATACCTGTTAACGTCGAAAGAGTGCCTAAGGCTCTGAACCATAAACCGTAGCACCTTATTCCTTACAACGGCATTAAAATGCAAATGTACAAAAGTCGGGCAATATGGCAAAAAATATTTCTTCCTCGAAGATTAGAAGTCTATCCGCAACGAGGCGGAAGTGATGATGTCCCGCTTGTTGATGCCGTTGGGCACACGGGAGTGGTACTCGTAGTTGAAATTGATGTCAAAAGAGATATGTTCGGTGATTTTGGTGTTCAGCGAGGTGACGCTCGTCACCACATAGTCGTCGGCGAGGCTCGTCCAAAGAGACATCAGCGAGGGCTGCCAAAAGGTGGTATGCCTGATGCTGACGTTGTCGGCAATCCGGTGACGCATCTTGAACCGCAGCGAGAAACGGCTCACCATTGCCTTGAGGGTGACGGTAGGGTCGCCGTACTCGGTATAGTCCTGCACATAGGCTCCGCTGATGGAGTAGTCGCAACGCCGGTTGGCGTATAGTCGGTACTTGACGCCGAAGAGTGCACTAAGGCGATAGTCGAAGCCTTTGAATTTGTTGTTGAGGTAGGTGGCCGAGACGAAAGGCGACCAACGGTCGTACTGCCACAGGTCGAACTTCATGTGGGCGGTAAGGCTCTTGTCGTAGACCTCCTTGGCCTTCTCGCCATAGACGATAGCATAACCCGCGTCGAAAGCCAACGTGCTGTCGTTGCGAACAACGGCACCGTCGTTTCTGATGGTGAGGATGTTGACGTTGCCATCTTTCAGCTCGCCGCCAAAACCAAGACGGTATTTCCATTGGCCTTGTGCCGAAAGGGTGATGGTTGCCAGCACCGCAAGTATTAACAATATTGTCTTCCTCAAAATGGTTGTGTTTTTGTTGATTGTCACTTCGGAATGGTAACGCAAAAAGCCCTTGTTTAGTATGAAACCTCCTGCGGCCTCCTTGACGGACGACCAGTTCCTATCTCAGCACCTCTATGCATCCGATGCGGCTCACATGTCCATACTCACTCAAAGCCGAAAAGCGAAAGAAGTAGGTGCCATCAGGACACAGCGGTATGTTGGGGTCCCAAAACTGGTCGTGACTCTTGATGTCTCGTGCATGAAAGACCTGTTTGCCCCATCGGTTGTATATCCATAGTTCGTTGACAGGGTAGATGCCCATTTCGACAAGGTTGACTATCTCCCATCGGTCGTTGATGCCGTCGCCATTGGGGGTGACCACATTCGGGAAAGAGAGCCATACGGTGACGATAGTGATGGTGTGAGAAACGGTGTCGGCACAGATGTGCTTCAGGGTGTCTTGATTGAACGTCAGCAAAGCCCGAAGGGTCACATTGTGTTCGCCCATTGTTGTTTCCCAACGATAGAGGGGAGAGAAGCTTGTTAAGGTGTCAGCATCGCCATAGGCTGTCTCCACCGTCCATAGCCATTCGCAGTCAGACGGTTGGGTAAGGTTGACCAGTTGCACTTCGGGATTTATGTCTACTGGATGTTCCGGACTCCACTCAAAAGCCGCTTCGGGCACAGGAAAGACCAACACAGGCATTTGCAGCGTATCATAACAACCATTCTGGCTGGAGGCAACAAGGAGGATTTCGGCACTCGTCACGCTGTCACATCCTTCGAAAAAGAACTGTGCCTGTTGGGAGGTGACGCTGTCGTGTTCGTCGAGCAGCCACAAACGCGACCAAGCGTCCTGAGAAGAGTCAACGACATAGAGCGTTTGGTTGGCACAAAGCACGATGGGCAACGTGTCGCTCCAAAACTGTCCGTCGATGCTATGATATGCAGCCACGCGGAAAGTGCTATCACGCACAACCAATGCCACATGAACCAAGGAGTCGCACCCATCGACAGTTGTCAGCAGGGTGTCGAACGACACAGGACCTCCATAGTCAATATCGCCATATATGAATGGCCTCCTTGGACAGATGTATTCGGTGTGGTTAGTATCGTACGTCGGTGCATTTTCTGCGACAAGTGTCACGATGCTGTCGGCTCCATGGATGTCGGTCAGAAATAGGGTCACGCTGTCGGGACACAAAAAAAGGTGACCCTGCCAATCGACAGGCCATTCGTCGGGGCAACGTCGCAGCAAAAGAAGGGTGTCGTGGTTTGGCCATACATGAAGAGAATAATGCACCACGGTGTCACAACCCACATCCGAAGGAATAGTAAACAGGGTGTCGACAGCAGCGTTGAATGTGATGCCGCGAAAGGTTTGTGGGAGGTCGTTCTCCAACACGGTATCACGCATCGTTATCAGCGAGCCGGCCATAGCAAAACGAGTGATGGTATCGACACAATCCGCATCGAACCTATTGACAAGTTGGCAATGATAGAGCGTCCCGTCGGCAAGCATGGTGATGCTTTGTGTTGTGGCTATGGTAGCGGTGTCGCCCTCACGCCACCATCGGTAGAGGAAACCGTAGGGTGCTTCGAGGGTGACGCTGTCGCCCGAGCATTCGTGCACGATGTCATACCGTTTGAGGCATGTAAAATTGTAGTAGGCATAACACCAACGGTTGTTGACAGCTCCGTCGCAAGCAGTAACTCGCAGGTGCAACCGCTGTCCATGATAGGGTCGAAGGTCGAAGGACATACCCGTGAAGTTGCGTCGCTTGTACATGCTGTTCACATCGTCCCAACCCGTCGGGTCAGTGGCACGAATCAGGAGTTGGCTGCAATCGGACGAAGGCAGCACTCCCATGGTGTCATCCATCAGCTCAATGCGGAACCAGGCGGGATGGATGGTGTCATTGCGGTAGGTTGTTTCTGTTCCCTGAAACGTACCCCATGCCATCGCCATGGTGTATTTCATCACCATCATGTCGGCCACATTGGTGTCGACTGTAATGGTGTAGAGCATGGATGCCGATTCCCAGTCGCCAAAACGGTTGCCTAATCGCAAAGTGACGGCATCGCCGGGCGGAATGGTACGAGGAAACACCATCATGCCGCCGCCGTCGGGACCAGGATTGGTGTTGAGCGTATGTGATCCAGCAAAGATGCCTGTGATGCCAGGGGTTGTGGTGGTGCGAGTGCTGGCACTGAGGTATGGTTCGACTGGAGTGCCAGTGTATGGGATGGCTGCTGTAGAGAATCCATCTTCGACATTGATGCACGATGCCTGCCGGTAGGGCCGCACTTGGAGGTTGCTGTACACCCCCTGAGCACCAGGCCTGCAAGGACACTGGTAGTACGACGGTAATGAACAATATGTTATTTCATAGGGAAAAACTGATGAAAAATAAGGTATGCGCGGCAGGGTGATGCTGGTGCCGGAAGGATAGTATGTGTGGTTGCCCCAGCCAACGGAAAATCCGGGACTGCCAGCCTTGTGCCATTCCAGCCGCACTGAGTCTGCCGTGATTTCGGCCACATGGAGGTTCCAAAGCCAGCATGGTGCATCGGTGAGATACACATCATCGAGCCAGAAGGTGCCGTCCCCAGCAAAAATGTCGTGCCCAAAGAAGGCAATGCGGGCTCCCGTGGGCACCGACGAGAGGTCGATGGCAAAGAAATGCCACACCTGCTGCCAACCGTGCAGGGTGTCGAGTACGTGGAAGGTCGAGCTGTC
>CAJOQB010000028.1 GCA_905236405.1 uncultured Bacteroidales bacterium | reverse complement strand
TCGATATCGAGGTGGTTCGTCGGCTCGTCGAGCAACAGGAAATCGGGGCGACGCAGCAGCAACTTGGCCAGCTCGACACGCATCTGCCACCCTCCGCTGAACTCGGCGATGGGACGCTCGAAGTCGCTGTGGCGAAATCCCAATCCCAACAGTATCTTCTCGGCTTGTTCCCTACGGCTACCGCCTCCCAGCATGGTGATTTGCTCGGTCACCTCGTGGTGACGGTTCAACAGCCGTTCATAGTCGGACGACTCGTAGTCGGTACGTTCGGCAATCTCCGCTGTCAGCCGTTCCTGCAACCTCTCCAACTGGTCGATGGCCTCGAAGGCGGTAAGCGTCTCGTCTATCACCGTCAGCCGGCTGTCGGGCACCATCTCCTGCGTCAAGTACCCCACCGTCTGATCGGAGGCGATGACGATGGTGCCTGTCTCGGGCTCTTGCTGGCGGCAAAGAATCTTGAGCAGCGTCGACTTGCCAGCGCCGTTTTTGCCCACCAAACCGATACGGTCGCGGTCGTTGATGTTGAACGTTACGTTGTCGAAGAGATTGGTTCCAGTGAACTGAACCGAGAGATTGTTGACAGATATCATACCTTATGAGATTGACGACAATAGAAAAGTAGAAAGCGGTCGACGACTGCCTTCTACTTTGCCGTTATAGTACACTCGCCTTTCGGCTGCGAGCAATGCCGTCTGTTAGTTGAACGAGAAATTGACAGGGAGGTTGAACTCGGAACGGACGGTACGGGTCTGCTGCTTGGCGGGTTTCCACTTGGGCATGGATTTCACCACACGCATAGCCTCTTCACCGCAGCCACCGCCGATGTCACGCATCACTTTCACGTTGGAGATGGAGCCGTCTTTCTCGACCACGAAACGGATGTACACCTTGCCTTCAATGCCTGTCTGACGGGCAATGTTGGGATAAACGATGTTATCCTTCAGGTATTTGTACAGAGCCTCTTCGCCGCCGGGGAACTCAGCCACCTGCTCAACCACCACGTAGACGATGTCCTCTTTGACTTCCTCTTCCACTTCGGGAGCGGCAGCGACAGCTTCACCCATCTCGATATCGTCGGTAAGATCCATGTTGATGATACCGATTTCGTTGTCCGACTCCTGGTCGTTGTCAATCACGTGGACTTCGGTAATTACCTCGGGAGCTTCCGGTTCGGGAGGAGGAGGAGTCTCTTCCGTCGGTGTTGTGATAACAACTTCATCGACCTCGTCGATAACGGTTCGTTCCGTCACCTGGATTTCCTCTTGGTCGTAGCTCTTCACATTGAAAGCGACCAAGGCGGCAGCCAAAGCGATGATCAAACCCAGCTCGACGTAAATGCCTTTACGTTTTTCGAGGTCGGCCTTTGGATTCTTCTTAAGTTCCATATTACTATTTTTTAATTATTTATACAAATAAACCGTAGAACTTTGCCTACTTTTTCCAAGTGCTAAATTACACACTTTTTTCATATGTCAACAACAATTTGTCGAAAAAAATTACATTCATACCGACAATACTATGTATTTCAACACTTTCCAATACTCATTTTTTTCAGCAAGCATAGACATTACTATAATTATTTGCTAATTCGCCCGATTGTTGTAATTTTGCAACGTTAACTAAAAACAGTCAAATCATCATGGACAATTCCTCAAACGTTAAGAAACAGAATTTTACAATCCCCATTATCGTGATGTTCCTGCTGTTCTTCATGATAGCATTCGTCACCAATTTTGCCGGTTCGATGGGTGTCATCGTCAAGAACCAATTCGGCACCAGCAACGCCATCGCCCAACTGGGAACCTTTGCCAACTTCATCGCCTACGCCTGCATGGGCATTCCCGCTGGCATCATCCTGCGTCGCAAAGGCTATAAATTCACCTCGCTGTTGGCTGTGACAGTAGGCTTTATCGGCGTCGGCATCCAGTTCCTCTCGGGCTATGCCGGCAGCTTTGCCGTCTACGTCACGGGAGCACTCGTGGCCGGTTTCTCGATGTGCCTGCTCAACATCGTCGTCAATCCTATGCTCAACACTCTCGGTGGCGGCGGCAATCGCGGCAACCGTCTGATACAATGGGGCGGCACCCTCAACTCCACAGGCGGCACCCTCGCTCCTATCCTGCTGGGTTATCTCATCGGCGGTAGCGTCGACGCCGCATCGGTGAGCGACGCAGCACCCGCCATGATTATCGCTATGGCCATCTTCGCCGTTGCCTTCGTGGTCATCATGCTCACCCGCATCCCCGAGCCGCATCTCGAGACCAAAGAGATGCGTGCAGCCAAAACCAAAGACCCCCACTCGCCGCTCTCTTTCCGTCACTTTGTGTTGGGCGCCATCGCCATCTTCTTCTATGTAGGTGTCGAGGTAGGCATCCCAAACACCGCCAACCTTTACATGACCACTCCTGGCGACAACGGCGGTCTTGCTATGGCTCCCGATTTGGCCGGATGGTTCATCGGCGCCTACTGGTTCCTGATGCTCTGCGGACGCTTTATCGGAGGACTGCTCGGCGGCAAAGTCTCCTCGAAAGCGATGCTCTCCGTCACTTCGACCATCGCCATCCTCTTCCTGCTGTGCCTTATCTTTGTTCCTGTCACCTCCACCGTTCATCTGCACGGTGCCGACGTGCCTATCAAGATTGTCTTTGCCACACTCTGCGGCCTCTGTACTTCGGTGATGTGGGGCGCCATCTTCAACCTCTCGGCTGAGGGACTTGGCAAATATACGCCCATGGCCAGCGGCATCTTCATGACCCTCGTATGCGGCGGCGGCATTCTGCCCTTCTTCCAGAATCTGCTGGCCGACGGCATCGGTTTCGTAGGCAGCTATTGGATTGTCATCTTCGGCTTCGCCTACATCCTCTTCTACGCCCTTGTCGGCTGCCGCAACGTCAACAAGGACATCCCTGTCGAATAGAACACTTCGACATAAAACAAAAATATCCCCGCCACTCGGTCAGAATGGCGGGGCTTGTTGTTGCTTACCCGAAGGACTTAGCGTTTCACAATCTTGCTGACGCTGGAGCCCACACGGAGCATATAGACGCCCCGAACGAGGTCTCTCACGTCGATGGTGTTGGTTCCTTCGACGAAGGAGTAACGAACCACACAACGTCCAGTGAAGTCATACAACTCGGCGTCGGTATTGCAAGCCGTCACCACGTTCACACGGTCGGTAGCGGGATTGGGATAAAGGTTGACAACCACCTCCACGTTGCCGATACCGGTGGTGTTCAACTGGTGAATGACACCCACAGCGTCGAGGTCGAAACCAGCGCTGCCGCCCGTTGTGGGCCAAGGGTCGTTGACAAGGTTGCCATACTGGTCGGTGGTACCATACTGGGGATCGATGCTGCCCACCACATCGACGATACGGACATAGACGATGCTGTCAATATCGATACCCGTGCTGTCACGCAGCTCTTCCAAGTCGAAGGGAGTGCCATAGCATGCACGATATTTGCCTGCCAAGTTGTTGATCATGGTGGGGTCGACCTGACCCGTGCCACCCACCTGAATGGAGGTCTGTGTGTAGGAGGTGGCGGGGAAGCGGACGAAACGCTCGCCGTCGGTACTCACCTCGACGAAAGCCAACTCGAGGAAATGGTCGTCGAAACTGTTCTCGAAGACAGCAAAGTCGGCTCCTGCACCATTGGTGATAGGACGGGCAAAGGTAAGCAAAGCCGATCCGCCGTCACCCAAGCTGACGACACTCAGGTTGTCGCCCATCGTCACAGGACCCACAGCTTCACTGTCCGTACGGTAGTTTGCCATACCCAGTTCGGGTTGTGCGATGTTCTGATAGCCGCGGTTGACAGTACATTCTGTTGCCCAGGCCACAATGGTGTTGCTGTTGCCGGCAATGGCGTCGCATCCCTCGGTGCCGACAGCACCACAGAAAGGTCCTGTAACCACAGGAACGGAAGCAGGATATACCGGCATTGTCCACGCATAGTTCGAGTAGTAACCCCAGTCGTCGGGTTCGCCAATACCGGTAGCCACCGAAAGGTCGCCAAACTTGATGACATCGCCATTGAAGACGCTCTGCTGGTTGATATAGTTATAGGAAAGTGTACCGTTGTAGTTGTACATCCAATACTGGCCAGGGGTGATGGCGTAAGTGACACCGTTGTCGACAAAGACAATATCTGTGACAAATCCGTCGCTGGCACCCGTAATGGTGAGACGGGAATCGGCTTCGGCAATGGCCTCCATCATGTCGGAAGCCAACACGCTCTCGGTGCTGAAACGATAGCCCCATGCAAGAGCGGTATCGGCCCAGTTGACAATGAAACGAACCCTGTTTTCGCCTGTTCCCACCCAATAGAGGATGGCACTCTCGTCAATAGTGGCATCGACAGGGTCAGGGTCATCAGGAGTATTGGGGTCGGTGGCAGGCGTAGCCGTCGTAAGCGAGTAGTTACAACTGCTGCTGACCTCCATCACGTCGCCATTAGCCATAATTTGAGAAGGATACGCTGCGCCCCAATCATTGTTGACGTTATAGCACCAATAGCTTAACGAGGAGCCCGAGACAAGGGTGCCGTCGTTGTAGGAAATATTGGTCACAAAACCTCCCGAAATGGAGTAACTGAAACGGCTGTCGTGGGCAGCGATGGTGTCGAGCATGTTGGCTGCTGTTGCAGTTCCACTCCAACGAACGCCCCATGCAAGGGCGAAATTGTTGCCCGAGGGGTTGTCATCCCAGCCAACGATGACAACGGCTTGATTGCTGCCTGTTCCCACCCAATACTGGATATCGGAGGCAGACATAGTGATAGTTTTCGGGGAGACCTGTGCCACCATAGTCGCAGCAAGCATCAGCCCCATTGCAAACACAAATAGTTTTTTTACCATAGTTGATATTGTTTTATTGTTATACATTTTCCACAATATCGGAATGGTTCTTGGGAAAAAGAAAAACGGGGAAAAGAGAAAGGCACAAGCATCGACGCAATGTCGTTTGCACTATGTGTTCGCCTCACTTCGTTTCGCTTTTTCCTCGAAAGCCAACCGAAAACTCGCGATTTGGCAGGTCTTCTGACTTGTTCTTGCACCCCTCGCCTTCCCATATGCCTATGGCGACATACAGTGGCTTAACTCTTTGGGCTGCAGCTATTGAACTTACAGCAGCGGGACTGTCCAGGACTTGCACCTGATTCCCTTTTCACGCCCCTGACGGGCGACCAAATCGGCTGCAAAAATACAAAACAAAAACAAACCTGCAAAAAAATACTTTCAGCCATACTAAAAAACACATTTTTACGATATAGCATTTATTAACAACATTAATCGAAACACCATGCGTTACGAAGTTGATTTTCTCATCATCGGTTCAGGCGTCGCCGGCCTCAGCTACGCACTCAAAGTGGCCCCCTACGGCAAAGTGTGCATCCTCACCAAAGCCAACGCCGACGAAGGGTCGACAAAATATGCACAGGGTGGTATCGCCGCTGTGATGTACGACTCCGACAGTTTCGACAACCATATCCACGACACCTTGGTGGCTGGCGACGGCATCTGCGACCGCGATGTGGTGGAGATGACCATCCGCGAAGCACCCGACCGCATCAAGGAACTGGTGCAATACGGTGTCAACTTTGACCGCGAAGGCGACAAGTTCGACCTGCATCGCGAAGGAGGCCACTCGGAATTCCGTATCCTTCACCACAAAGACAACACGGGCGAGGAGGTGGAACGCGGTTTGCTGCAAGCCGTTCGAGAGCATCCTGACATCGAGTTGAAAGAAAACCAGTTTGCCGTCGACATCATCACCCAGCACCATCTGGGTCAACGGGTCACCAAACAGACGCCCAATATCGAATGCTATGGTGCCTATGTCCTCAACGGAGAGACCCATCAGGTGGACACCTATTTAGCCAAAGTCACCCTGCTGGCCACCGGCGGTTTGGGCAACGTGTACACCACCACCACCAACCCTATCACCGCCACTGGCGACGGTATCGCTATGGTGCATCGTGCCCGCGGCGTCATCCGCGATATGGAGTTTGCACAGTTCCACCCCACCAGCCTCTATAACCCCAGAGAACGGCCCGCCTTCCTTATCACCGAAGCTATGCGTGGTGCGGGTGCTGTGCTGAAGGACACGCATGGGAAAGAGTTTATGCAAAAATACGACGAGCGTCTCTCGTTGGCTCCTCGCGACATCGTGGCTCGTGCTATCGACAAGGAGATGAAAATCAGCGGTGCCGACCACCTCTATCTCGATGCCCGACAGATTGACAAGAAGCACCTGATTAACGGATTCCCCACCATCTATGCCAAATGTCTCGAAATCGGCATCAACATCACCAAGGACATGATTCCCATCCGTCCTGCTATGCACTATCATTGCGGTGGCATTGCTGTCGACATGAAGGGCGAATCGAGCATCCACAACCTTTTTGCCGCCGGCGAGTGTTCCCGTACCGGATTGCATGGCGGCAACCGTTTGGCCAGCAATTCGCTGCTCGAAGCGGTGGTGTATGCTCACAATGCTGCACAGGAAGCCGTGTCGCGTATCAAGGACATCGACCTGTGCCACGCTGTCCCCGACTGGAACAGCAACGGCATGGTGCTCAACGAGGAGATGGTGCTTATCACCCAAACAAAGAAAGAGCTGCAAGAAATCATGTCAAACTACGTGGGTATTGTTCGCAGCGACCTGCGTCTGCAACGAGCCATGGATCGCATGAACCTGATATTCCGCGAGACAGAAGACCTCTACAACCGCAGCATCCTCAGCGAGGAGCTATCCGAATTGCGTAACCTTATCGCCTGTGCCTACCTCATCACCAAGCAAGCAAAGGCTCGTCGCGAGAACCGAGGATTGCACTTCTCCATCGATTTGATTAACTGAACCAACATCAATAGTATTTACAACAAAAAAAAAACTCCCTTGCTCTTTCGACGCAAGGGAGTTTTCTTTTATTGGACTTGCCTTGTTTATCCCTTCAAGGCTTCGCTACCACTCACAATCTCGATAATCTCGTTAGTGATAGCGGCTTGGCGGGCTTTATTATAGGTCAGTCGGAGTTCCTTGAGCAACTCGTTGGCATTGTCGGTAGCACTCTGCATAGCGCTCATACGTGCTCCGTGTTCGGCAGCCAAGCTGTCGAGGATGACACGATAGAAACGAGTGTGCAACATAAAGGGCACCAGATTGCGAAGGATTTCCTCCTTGTTGGGCTCATAAATGAAGTCGTTGTTGACATGGGCATCCTTCACCGTTTTGGGCAAACTGTCGGGAACAATCGGGAGGAATTGTTCGGTGGTGAGCACCTGGGTAATGGAGTTCTTGAATTGGTTGTAGACGACCTCTACCCTGTCGTATTGCCGTTGAACAAAGCGATGCAGTATCTGATGGCTGAGCTCGTGGACCTTGTCGAACGTGGCATTGTCGAGCAAATCATCGTGGCTCTCCTCCACCAATCCCTTCTGTTTGGAGAATGCTTCGGTGGCTTTCTTGCCGATGGTGATCATGCTGAGATGGGAACATTGTTGCTGACGGTAGTATTCCACACGCGATGTGGCCTGCTTGACCACATTGGCGTTGAAACCACCGCACAGTCCCTTGTTTGAGGTAACCACCACCAGAAGCACACTATTGGGAGTACGTTCCTGATGGAAGGGTGTGCTCTTGCCATCGTCGACGTTGATGTTGGCAATGATGCTCTCTAATTGCGAAGCATAGGGACGCATACCCAAAATGGCCATCTGCGCACGGCGGAACTTGGCAGCCGACACCATTTTCATGGCCGACGTAATCTGCTGGGTGCTGCTCACCGAGGCGATACGAGTGCGTACTTCTTTAAGATTGGCCATAACAAGTCGCTATTTAGTGGGTTCGTATTTGACCAACAAATCGGAGGCCACACGACGCATTGTGTCGAGGTCCTCATCAAGCAACTTGCCGGCTTTGAGGTTGGCCAACAAATCGGCATGCTGCGAACGGAGCAAGAAGAGATACTCTTGCTCGAAGTTGCCCACTTTGTCGATTGGCACCGTTTGTAACAGACCTTTGGTACCACAGAAGATGATAGCCACCTGCTCTTCCACAGGCATAGGCTTGAATTGAGGCTGCTTCAGTATCTCCACATTGCGAGCACCCTTGTCGAGCACGGCTTTGGTGGCGGGGTCGAGGTCGGAACCGAATTTCGAGAATGCCTCCAACTCACGATACTGAGCTTGGTCAATCTTCAGCGTACCAGCGATCTTCTTCATCGACTTGATTTGTGCCTTACCACCTACACGCGACACCGAGATACCGACGTTGATGGCGGGACGTACACCACTGTTGAAGAGGTTGGTCTCGAGGAATATCTGTCCGTCGGTGATGGAGATGACGTTGGTGGGAATATAAGCCGACACGTCGCCTGCCTGCGTCTCAATGATAGGCAAAGCGGTGAGCGAACCACCACCTTTCACTTTACCCTTTAGCGACTCGGGAAGGTCGTTCATCTGGGCAGCGATTTCGTCGTTGCCGATGATACGGGCGGCACGTTCCAACAGACGCGAGTGGAGATAGAAGACGTCGCCAGGATAAGCCTCGCGTCCAGGGGGACGACGGAGGAGCAACGAAACCTCACGATAAGCCACAGCTTGCTTGGACAAGTCGTCGTAAATCACCAAAGCGTCGCGTCCTGTGTCGCGGAAATACTCACCAATGGCGGCACCGGCAAACGGTGCATAGAACTGCATGGCGGCAGGGTCAGATGCTGTTGCGGCGACGACAATGGTGTAATCCATTGCACCCTTCTCCGTCAGGTTTTTCACCAGATTAGCCACCGTCGAACCCTTTTGTCCACAAGCCACATAGATGCAGTAGACAGGCTTGCCTGCTTCATAGAAGCTACGTTGGTTGATAATGGTGTCGAGAGCGATGGCGGTCTTTCCCGTCTGACGGTCACCAATGATAAGCTCACGCTGGCCACGACCGATGGGAATCATCGAGTCGACAGCCTTCAAACCCGTCTGGAGAGGTTGGTCGACAGGTTGACGGAAGATAACGCCAGGAGCCTTGCGTTCCAAGGGCATATCATAGAGTTCACCCTCGATGGGGCCAGCACCGTCGATGGGTTGGCCGATGGTGTTGACCACACGACCCACCAATGCGTCGCCCACCTTGATGGAGGCGATACGACGGGTACGACGGATAGTGTCGCCCTCGTTGATGGCGTTGCTCTCGGCAAGCATCACGACACCGACATTGTCCTCTTCAAGGTTTTGGACGATTCCCTGTTCACCCGACTCGAATTCCACCAACTCGCCCGACTGAGCGTTGTTGAGGCCATAGACACGTGCAATGCCGTCACCCACGGTGAGGACGGTGCCCACCTCCTGCAACTCGGCTTCGAGGTCGATATTCGATAACTGTTTCTTCAATATTGCCGATACTTCGGCAGGTTTAATCTCGGACATATCTGAGGTTGTTGATTTCAATAATAAAAGATAAAAGACTAACGACGGGCAATCTTGCTCTCGTATTCATTACGGCTAAACTCGTTGCGCAGCTTGATGAGCTTGGTGCTGATGCGGTCATCGTACAGCTTGTTGTCGAAGGTGAGATAGAATCCACCAATACGACGGTTGTCGACACGCGTGTTAAACTCCACCTCCTTGCCTGTGTACTCTACAATCTTCTGCTTGGCCTCTTCGAGCAACTGCTGGTCAATATCGACAGCGGTGACGAACTCGGCCAGCACCACATTGTTCTTCTCGCGCCACATCTCGACAAAGGCGGTAGCGATGCCTCGCAGACTTACCGCACGACGTTTCCGCACCACAAAACGCAGAAACGCCAACGACACCTCGCTGATTTGACCCTTGAACAGGTCCTCGACGACAGCCGCTTTCTGTGCCTCCTTGATGGTGGGATTGGAGAAGACCTTGTTCAGCAACCGGTTTTCGGCACACACCTGCTGCACAAGACGCATATCCTCGCTCACCGTATCGACACAGTTCATGTCGACAGCAAGCATCATGAGAGCCTTTGCATAGTGGATATTGATTTTATAATTATCCATACAGCGTCAATGGTATTAGTTAAACTGTGTCTTCTGCAATTCGCGTTCAACAAGTTCGTTGGCTTTGGCACGATCGGAGAGTTCCTGCCGCATCAGCTTCTCTGCAATCTCGATGCTGAGGTTAGCCACCTCGTTCTTCAACTCGTGTACCGCATTCAGTTTCTCGAAACGAATAGCCTCCTGAGCATTGGCTATGATGCGGTCGGCCTCTGCCTGTGCTTTCTGTTTCGATTCCTCGATGATGCTCTCGCTCGTCATACGGGCGGTACGCAGCATCTTGTCGCGTTCTTTCTTGGCCTCGAACAGCAGTTCCTCGTTGTGTGCCTGAAGGTTTTTGATTTCCTCCTTGGCCTTCTGTGCGGCGTTGAGCGAATCGCTGATGGCCTGCTCACGTTCTTTCAGCGAGTTGAGGATGATGGGCCAACCCCACTTGCAGAGGATGAACACCAAGATGCCGAAAGCCACAAGCATCCACACAAACGTTCCAAGACCGGGACTGATTAAAGGATTGTTCATATATTATTTGCGTATAATCTTTCGATAGTTGTCTTACTAAAAGAAGAAAGCCCGCCGCTGGGATAGCAGCCAATCGCTCGTCAATCTTGATCGGCGGGCTTTGTCAACGTGCCTGCTATTTCAGCACAGCAAGCAGACAGATAACTGCTGCGAAAAGGGCAACACCCTCGACAAGAGCAGCAGCCAAAATCATGACGGACTGGATTTTACTGGCAGCCTCAGGTTGACGGGCGACACCTTCCATGGCGCCACCGCCAATCTTACCAATACCTACGCCAGCACCAATAGCGGCGAGACCAGAACCAATGGCACCACCCACGTGACTCAGCGACATCGAGGCGGCAGCCTGTAAGAGAATTAACAAACTTGTCATAATACTTTACTTTTTATGTTTGACAATAATTAATACCAATCATATGCTCAACGAGCACATTTTCAAAACTTTTCCGTTTGTTTTATCCCTATGGACGGCAAACGAATTAGATGGCAAAGTTAAATAAATTTTTGAAACAATACCGTTTTTTGCAGAATATACAAATGTTAAAAGTCATAACCATTTACCTTGCAACAAATTGTGTGCAATAATATTTTTGGCACTCAGACGACATAATACAAGAAAAGCACTCCTTTCGAAGTGCTTTTCTCTTGAGGTCGCTTCCGGATTTGAACCGGAGTAGCAGGTTTTGCAGACCTGTGCCTAGCCCCTCGGCCAAACGACCCTAACAAAGAGACATTTTTATCCTAAATGCGTTTGCAAAAGTACATACATTTTCGGAACCACCAAATTTTTTTTTCGAATCATCCGTACACTCTCACATCAATATTCTCTTTTTTAATACGTTCTGCGTACAAATTTAATTCTTCGACGCTCAGTTTTCTCAGCCGTTTTGCAGGTGTGGCACGGTCAAGAGAATATAGCATTACATAATTTGGGCATATTTTTTTCAACAGTTCGAGATAGGGAAGGAACTGTTCGTCGACAATGTTGCTGACCTTGTTTCCTTCGTCGTCCTCGCCCTCGAAGAGCAACGTCTGTATGATTCCGTCGTGACCGAAACGCACCAGCCCGTCAATCAACTCTTCCCATGTGCACCCGTTGTTTCCTTCGTCGCTATGGTCGATGTTGCGATTGATGAGCCGACGCATGGCATCCGTACCAGCGTCGAGCTTCAAACAGGGATTGGTCAATTTCTTCAACGCATTGAATATCTCGGGGCGACGCAACTGTGTGGCGTTGGTCAACAAAGTGGTGGCTGCCCGAGGATAGTATTTGTCACGCATCTCGCACACGATGTCGACAACGGCTGGAAACTCGGGGTAGAGGGTCGGCTCGCCATTTCCGGCAAAAGTCAACGAATCGACAGGCATCCCTTGCTCCACCAGTTCCTGCAACCGTTGTTCCAACTGCATCCGTATCTCGTCGGGAGTGCTGTAAACCATTGCCGCACGCTCCGACTCGCGATTCCACCCACATTCGCAGTAGATGCAGTCGTACGAACAGTATTTGTGCTTCAACGGAAGCAAATTCACCCCAAGCGAGTTGCCCAAACGGCGACTGTGGATAGGGCCAACTATTGTATTTTCAAAAAGCATAATGGTTCGTTTTTTTTCGTAAACGTCTATTCCAAGCGATTATTGTATCATCTTCTCGTCTCGGTTCCGATGGAGCAAGCCCACCGCAACAGTACCCAACAGAGGGAGCAACCATGCGACATAGTCGTACCACCGCGATGTCACGCTGAGCAGATTATACTGAGTCGTGCCGAAGAACAAAGCCGACCGACGGTTGGCGTCTTGTTCCACCGGTTGGATATTGTGAAACTGTCTGCTCAACACGCTGGGAATGCCGACCCTTGAATAATAGGCCCACCCCATCCGCTGGCTTTGCAGATAGTGGCCATACTCGTGACGGAACAGCCAGTTCTGCTCATTAGCCTCTATCACGGAGCACCCGACAATGATACTGCCTTGCGACACTGCCCCCCAGTCATTCCTACGGGTGGCCACCACCGTGGCTCCACGACAATAATCCACACTTATCACTCCACCCCTGATTTCGAAGATTACATGGGTCATAGCCGTCAACAGCCCTCCAATTGTCTGCGGCAACTGCCATACAAGACGGGATAACAGTTCCATCAATCTATGCATCACACTCATCTGATGGTCGGTCACCAACAACCCCTTTGTTAGACGCAACAACATACGGCTGTGGTGACATCCGTTTTTCCATGCCCTACGCCATCTTGAGACGTTATCCGTTGAGGGACGAGCCATTGCGATGAGAAACCCTGCCAGCATATCCGTTCTATTTTCGTTAGTTCGCCGTTTTGTCATCCAATGCCACCAAGAAGTGCATCACACTCCCCTTCCCCACTTCGCTTTCTGCCCAGATACGGCATCCACGCACCGTGTGGTCGTCGTGTTGCTTGATGATATAGCGGCATAGAATCAATCCAAATCCGTTGCCGCTGGCACCCGACGATGCCGACCCTGTCCGTTGTGTCACATTCTTGTCGGTGCGGAACAGGTCTTCCACCTCATCGGGGCTCATGCCACAACCCGTATCTGTCACAGTCACCTCCACAAAGCGGCCATCGTCCTCATGGTGTTTGGCCACAATCTGAATGGAGCCTTCATTGGTATGCTGCACAGCGTTGCTCACCAGATTGCGCAACAGGATGACCAACAACTGCGAATCGCCCCACACCCTGAGCGTCGTGGGATGGAAGACAAGCGACACCTGATGGGGATGGGCGTTGAGAATATTGTCGTCTACCGTGTCGAACACCTCTTGCAAAGCAAAACGCGACGGACGGAACTGCAATCCTCCAGGCAGGCTGATGGTGGTCCACGCCTTGATGTTGTCGAACGTTCGGGTCATCCTTCCCAGCACCTCCTGCTTCAACTGTTCTGGCAGATTCTTGTTTTGCAGATAAGAAATAAAGGGATTGATATCATGTCGGAGTACCGACAAGCAGGTCTCCACGTTGGCAATACGCTCCACATCCTGCTCTTTGGCTATCTGCAGCCGTCGTGTCTCCTCTTGCAACGCCCTTGTCTTTCTTACCAACTGCCACAACAACACCGCCAAGACAAGGACCAAAAGAGCCACCACGACAAAGAAGGCCACATACAGCCTGTTGCTCTTTCTCACGTCACTCAGCTCCCGCTGCAACAGGAAGTCGTCACGCTCGTTCTGTCTAATCAAATCCAAGATGCTTATCTCCTTGGCGAACCACAAACGCAGCTCGTCGTCGTTCTCGGCAGCTCCGCTGTTAATCAAGCCTGCATATAGACGCTGCTCGAACTTCGGGGCAATAAAGTCGACCAAAGTCGTGTCATAGAGCGCTGCCAGATAATAGTAGCGAGCCAAAGCCGTGTCGCCTGCTGTCATCGCATAGTCGGCCACCGTCACCGCAGCACCCAACCGCTGATAGGGGTCGTCCAACAGCCAGAAGAGTTCAGTGCTCTCCACAAACAACGCCAACGTGAAGTCTTCGTCGGGTTGCAGATTGAAATGGAACACGCTGTCCATCGCATAGTATATCCGTTCCAACACATCAGCGTTGGCGTTCCACGACGCTTCCCGAATCAATGTGTCCGACCGCATCAACCCCAACAGTTGGTAGACATTGGCCAGATGGTAAGGGTCGAACACCGTGCTGTCGCTGATGATGGTCAGATTCTCCTCGCAGAGTTCCAACGCCCGACGCAGGTAACGTTTCTGCTCCGCCGACGAGTCGCACAGCTTGTAATAACTGTGAGCCATCGCATAGTTCAACGAGATATCCTGGGCATAGTCGCATCGAAGAGACGGTTTCACCTCCTCAATCTCGTTCAGCATCCCTCGCACATTGTCGAGTGCACCATAGCGGAAGAAATAGTTGAGCGTAATAGAAGTGATGTAGTACTCCATCAACGCGAAGTCGTGCAGGTCTTCTCCGCGACTGCGTTCCAACACCTTGCTGTGGTCGATGTCATAGAGTATCTGGTACGACTCAGCCGTATAGCATTGGCGTTGCTTCACACGAGCCTCTAACAGTTGTGCAATAAGTTGTTCTATCTTCAGGCTTGCCGGATGCGACGCCACCGTCATGCTGTCGAAGCAGGCTGCCGTGCAGGCATACATGCTGTCGTAATCGGAGAGCATGTATTTGCAGTAAGCCTTGTTATTGCAAGCTCTCAGATAGCCCTCCTTGTATTTCGGCATACTGTCGTTTATCAGCGTCAACGCACTATCCGCCAACGCCAATCCCCTCATCGGGTCACGGTAACGACAGAGGAAGGCATCCTTGTTGTAGCCGTCGATGCGAGAGCGAAGCATCAGGTCGCCGTTCTCAGGTTGGCGTCCACATGCCGCTGTTATGACCAGCAGCAGTACCGCCAAACACCATTTCAAAAGCTTTCTCGTTTCCATTGATTCTAACGTAACTTCGTCATTCCCATAGCTTATCCAATCATCTTCCATTCCTCCGTCACGATGGGTTGTCCAATGCAAAAATACATACTTTTCTTGTATCGTCAGCCATCGTTGGCAATAAAAGCGATAATTCACCGTTGATGAATGACAAAAACAACCTGCATACCATGGAAACGATCAAGATCATGATTGTCGACGACGAGCCTATTATCCGCAAGGCCATCCGTTACGAACTCAACGAGAGCCACGCCCAGATCCAGTGCCAGCTCACCGACGAGGGCGATGTGGTCACCAAAGAGGTGGAGGTGCTCGACACCTTCGCCAACGGCCCACAGCTCTATGCCGCCCTCAACGACACCTCGCGTCCCCGTCCCGACTATCTGCTGGTCGACATGGAGTTGCAAGGCGAGCCCACCGGCGGCATCGCCATCACACAACGGGTGCGTCAGCTCTACGAGACGTCACGCCATACTCCCATCGGCATCATCATCCTCAGCGGTCGTTTCGACAACCTGAACGAGGGAGGGAACGACCGACGCCAGCGGATGGAGGAGATTGGGCAGGTGGTCTTCGAGGCGTTGCATCGAGGCGCCAACGCCTTTGTCAGCAAGAACGCCGTCGGAGGTTTCAGCATCGACAACATCCTTCACGCCATCTCTTGTCTGGAACGCGGCGAGCAGTTCTATTTCAACTATCCCGTCATGGTCACCATCAAAGAGGCCGCCGAGCAGTATTTCGCCTCCGTGATACTATCCACCGCCGAATACGGCGATTTCAGCCAACGCGACCGTGCGCTGCTACTCTGGGAGGCCGCTGGATGCACCGCTACCGAGATTGCCCAACGGATGAGCCCCCTCTTCACCGAGAACGAGAAATCGGTGCAAGACCTCCAGAAAGACATCTCTGCACGACTCCATATTGTCAACAAATCGGGTGCACGCGTGGCCAAAGCCATCATGCTCGGCTTGCTCGACCCGCGACGGGTCTCCTTCCTCACACGGAGGTAAAAGCACGAGAGGGAGCCAATCAAGTTCCCTCTCATTCAGCACGTGCTATCATTAGTTTAACACGACACGCATCACAGACATTCCTCTCTTCATTTGTATCCTCAAGAGGTAGTCACCTTTGGGTAGACCGCTCAAGTCGATGCGGTTGGTGTTCTCGCACGAAGCCACCTTGCGACCCGTTGGGTCAAAGGACTCGACCATCAGCACATCGTCGGCATCAATGGTAATCCATCCTGTTGTCGGGTTGGGAAAGACCTTCACATTCCATTCATCGCCTTCCACCTGTTCTATACCCACAGGATTGACCACCAATATCAACGTGACAATGCTGTCACAACCCTCTTCGGTAAGCCCATGCCAGTAGTAGACACCGCTCTCTGTGTAGTTGCTTCCGTTCCAGTCATAGCTACCGTTGGCCGTATCCGATATCGTCGTGTCCTTACTGTAGTAAACAGTGAGATGTAATGTCACCGTACTGTCGCAGCCAAAGGCATTTGTCAACATACGAGTAGCACTATCCGTGGAATTCGTGTATTCCGTGTTCCACCAAACAAAGTTGTCGCATGACGTTGCTGTGGTATCACCTGTGCTGCTATAGTTGATGATGAGGTACAGGGTAACCGTACTGTCGCATCCTGCGGTGTTGGTCAGGGTGTGGGTTGCGGTGCTGTTGCTTTGGGTGTAGGCGACACCGTCGAGCCAAGTGTAGGAGTCGCAAGCCGTCTGCACATATTACCCATCGACCCCGTCGGTTTTGATTATTTTGTTATTGATTTTGTGTTCAGATTAATGCAAAAGAAATCCGTGACACTTTCTGTTCACATCTGAGGTTCTCGACAACCCATGCTACAAACAAGAAAGCCCACGGACACCGTGAGCGTTTCTCTTTCTTGCGTAGCATAGTTGAAATTGTCGAGATTTCAGATGCACAGAGAAAAGCAAAAACGCTTTTACAATATGTCTATATTACTGTTCTTTTGCCTATATTTCTGTTGTTTAGTTAATACTTTTCATTTCTATTTTCGAACTGCAAACATACAAAATCTTTGCATATTTTCTTTGTTTTTGTTCTATATCTTTCACATCTGCCTCTTCTGCGAGCAGTAGGTGGTCGGAGGCTCGTTCGTGGGAGATGAGTTATACAGCGGGTTATTTCGCCTGATTACAATCAGCAATTTACAATAAACATTTCGTTGGTGCGACAACAACAATCGTGACGATTTTTGTTTTTTTCGCCCTCCTCGCCCCTCTTTTAGATGGGGTCATGCAAGGTGAAAACACACATTTTTTGAAAAAGACGGCTCGATGCAGTTATTTCCACTTAGTGCAACTTACTGGCAGTTGTTGTCATTTACTGTCCACTTATTGTCACTTAGGTGCCACTTAGACTTTCTTGTCCTGGCTAAAAATGGGGGCAAAACGGGTGGTTTCGGGAAGGGAAATTTGGTGGTTCCAAAAGTTGTTGTATCTTTGCTGCGAATTAAACCATCGAAAACGAAAAAACTGTAATCATGAGATGAGAAAGAACAGCCACAACAATTGGACCCAAAAGGGGCAAATATGGGCACCCACTGCATGGAGTGGGAGGGGTCGTTCCATAGCAGTGGGTGCCCTCACTGCATGGAGTGTGAACCCCCGCACCCATGGTGTGGGGAGCTCTCGTGGTACATCCTCCGACAC
>CAJOQB010000027.1 GCA_905236405.1 uncultured Bacteroidales bacterium | reverse complement strand
GAGCGTTACTTGATTATCGAGAAGGACGACTATATCACCAGTCTTGACATCACCCCCAGGGTGTCGGCACACTTGGTGGCCGGCGAGGGATGTGTCGAGTTGCAGACGCTCCTTGACCTCAATGTCGTAAGTGTCGACGGTATTCCCATCCAGTTGGAAAGCAGTACCAGTTCGGCCAATGCCAAGATTATCAAGGTCCGTTTCAAAATAGCCGACCGCACTCCCGAGAGCGCCATCCGTATCACCACGAACAGCTCCAACAGCATCGACATCCCCATCGGTGAGATAGGTGAGCGTATCAGAAAAGTCTACAATATCTCCTCGCAGTTGCGTGCCAATGCTGGTGCCGTCTCTGACGATGTCCCCCGTCAGTATGTTGTCATCGGTGTGTCGCCCTCCGAGGCACGTGTGTTCATCGACGACATCAATGTTCCCGTGGTGTCGGGTGTAGCCTCGAAGTTGCTGCCGTTAGGCAACCACTCCTATCGTGTGGACCTCGAAGGGCACGAGTCGCAGTCGGGTGTCATCTACCTGAACGATCCCGACAGCCGTGTGGAGAAGAATGTCTACCTGATGGCCAACATGGGCGAGATTGTCGTCAAAGGACGCAACACCAATGGCGCTATGGTCATCGTGGACAGCACCGTTGTCGGCACATTGCCCTTGGCCAAGATTCCCGTGAAGCGTGGCACACACCATGTCATCATCGCCCGCGAAGGGTTCAAATCGTATGAGACCACCTGCTCTGTCGAGATATCCAAGCCGACAGAAATCAATGCCGACCTCCGTGTGGGGCAGACCTCTGAGATGGCCCACATCACTTTCCTCTCCGACCTCAATGTGGAGATATGGATTAACGGCAAGATGCGTGGCAAAGGCAAGGTGACTGATGACTTTGTCCAGGGTAACTATCTGGTCGAAACCCGTGCCGGTGGTTTGACTCTCGAATCGCGTTTCATCTATATTCCCCACGCCATGGTTCCTCGCACCATCCGTCTCGACGTGCCCGAGGAGGCTACTGGCAATATCGAACTGACCTCCGAACCCAGTGGTGCTGATGTCTATTTCGATGGCGAGTTCATGGGCCGTACCCCCACCTCGCTTCAGCAGATTGATGCTGGCTCGCACTCGCTCCGCCTCTCCACCTCCGACGGTGGCTATTGGGAGGAGACCGTCGACCTGAACGGAGGACAGACCCTCAACATCAACGCCAAGATGCTCCACAATGTTGTGGTGTCGTTCAGCTGCAATGTCGCCGACGCTATGCTCTATGTCGACGGCAAGGAACAAGGCAACCCCCAAGGCAACTTCGACATCGCATTGGGTTCGCATACCATCTTTGTCCAGCGTGAGGGTTTCGCCGACTACGAGCAGCGTATCGAGGTGAAACACGAGGGGCAGAGCTTCACCATTCAGATGCATCCCACCTTCGACCGTCGCATCACCGTCAACGGCATCACCTTCCAGATGATTTTTGTCAAAGGTGGCAACTTCACCATGGGCGCCACCAAGGGACAGGGCGGTGCTGCCAACGGTGACGAGAAACCGTCTCATGCCGTCCAGCTTTCCGACTTCTTGATTGGCGAGACCGAGGTGACACAGGAACTCTATCAGGCTGTGGTGGGCAACAACCCCAGTGTCTACAAAGACCCCAAGGCTCCTGTCGAGAACATCACCTATAGCGACGCTGTCGCCTTTGTGCAACAGCTCAACGTCATCAGTGGCTACAACTTCCGCCTGCCTACCGAAGCCGAATGGGAGTATGCTGCACGTGGCGGTATTCAGGGCGCCGACTATCGCTTTGCTGGCAGCAAGGACTATGACAAGTGCGCCACCACTGGCGGTGCCACCCAGCACCCCACACAGGTGGGTACCCACCTCCCCAACGAGTTGGGCCTCTTCGATATGAGTGGCAACGTGTGGGAGTGGTGTGCCGACTATTATCAAAAGAACTACTACAAGAAGAGCCCTCTGCTCGACCCGCAGGGACCTGAGAAAGGCAGCGACCGCGTTATCCGTGGCGGCGCCTACGACAGCGATCCCGATGCATGTCGCGTGTCGGCTCGCCAAAGCCACCCCTGCACCATGATGGGCCGCAGCGCCAATCTGGGCATGCGACTGGTGTTGGGAAAGTAAGCAATCAATAACAAACAATATTAATAACAAAAACAAGTCAACCTATGAAACGTAGCACTATCCTGCTCATGGCTGCAGCTGTGGCTCTCCTTTTCGCCAGCTGCTCTCAGAAGACCTATTATCAAATGTATCAGACCCGTCAGGCTCCCCAACAGTCCATGCAGGCTGTCACCACTGCCTCCAACGGCGACTACACCGTGGTCTTCAACTTCTTTGCCCCCAACGGCAACACCGGCTTCACCGTCACCAACAATTCCGACCGTGTGCTGAGCATCCTGCTTGACCAGAGTTTCCTTGTCATCAACGGTCAAAGCCACGCCTTCTTCCAGAACCGTGTCTGGGAGACCACCGAGCGCTTCCGCACCACCTCCACCAAGACACAGTATGTCGAGATGCCTGTCATCACCATCGCTCCTCATGCCAGCTACACCGTCGAGTGCCCGCTCCATCTGCAGGAAGAGATGATTGCCATCTGTGGTATCAAGGACAACCCTGGCCGCAAGACTTCGGGAACCACCTTCACCGTCGAGAACTCCCCTGTCAAGTTCTCCTACTACATCACCATGGGTGTCGCTCCCAACGCCACCGAACTGTATGAGGCCAGCTTCTATGTCGACGAGATTGTCAACGTCAACGAGTCGACGATGATTGTCACCAAGCATCTGCTTGACGAGTGTGGCAAAGAGAACGGTCCCAAGGTCAACTCCTTCACCCTTGAGGGTGCCGACCGTTTCTACATTCCCTACGCCCGATAGTTCTCGGTACTTCACATTTGGAAAAAACACAAGCGGGGACGGTACATTGGTACTGTCCCCGCTCGCTTTGTTTTTGGATGGGGTTATATCAGACAGAAGTTGATGGCGTAGGCTATTGCCTCGCTGGTGTTCTTCACTCCCAGTTTGCGGAACACCTGACGGCGATAGTATTTCACCGACTCGGTCGACTTGAACATGATTTTGCCTATCTCGTTCAGCGAATAGCCTTGCATGGTGAGTCGCAGCATGGTCTTCTCATGTTCTGTCAGACTGACGGGGGTCAACTTGTTCCATTTTTTCTCGGTAGGTTCGAATTGATATACATAGTCAGATCCTGTTGTCTTGAAAGTAATGACAGGGTCCAGCTTGTATATCGAGGAGGTGACCGTTCCAAGCAGCAGACGGGATTCCCCTTTGGCGTCGAGGTCAAGCAATGACAACTTGTGTGACAGCATCACATTGCTGTTCTTCACATGGTGGTTGATATAGAACAATGCCTTCTCCGTCCTGTTTTTTGGCATCATGGAACGTCTTGTCCTGATATCCGCAATGAAACTCTCTGTCAGACTCTTTTCGTCATCACGTATTGCTCCCTTTACCAAAGTGAAACCTGACTCCTTCATGTCACCCTTCTTCAGATTGAGGAATTGCATGGCGCTGTCGTCCATGTAGACGACCTTGCCGCTCTTTGTTTCGAAAAGATATACGCCATAATGGGTCATTGCCGACAACGACATTGCCATCTCTATATACGGCTTGTTGATATCGTTATAGTCCGTGTACATATTAGTGTTGTTGATAGTTTTCGATTGCAAAAATACAAACAATGTTTATACTGCGGTGTAAAAAAAGTGTCATTCGCTTGTATTTTTACATAATCGTGTATGGCTATACAAGGTGTCAAAGTACTTTCCATAATGGTGGTAACAGGGGTATTTATATGAAAAAGAGACCCTTTTGTGGAGGGTCTCTCTTGCTTCAAGTGGAGCCGGGCGGATTCGAACCGCCGTCCATACAAGTAACAGATATGCTTTCTACATGCTTATCTTGTGGTTGGTTGTCGGAGCAACTCTGGACACAAGCACCCAAGGTTGCCCTTAGCGGCTAAGAGTTCACCGTCGTTTAACCGCGTCGCGACGGCTATCCCATTCTCACGAGCACCTCCTGGTCCCAAACCGATGGGCTTGCTTTGGGGGAGATGTCTTGTCCCTGCACCTGTGCAAGGATTAAGCTTCAACCTACTGTGCTTCGGTTAAGCAGCAAGAGCGTAGTTGTTTTCGCCAATTATTGTTTGCACCCGTTTTCAAGGCTTCTGATGCCTGAGCCTGCATGCTTACGTACCCATTATCCTTGCTGTCAAAACCGGTCAGCCCCATGGATATATGTGTCGAAGTGTAGCACAAAAAAAGCCCTCTGTACAGAGAGCTTCCTTGTTTGGCGGTCTGGACGAGACTCGAACTCGCGACCCCATGCGTGACAGGCATGTATTCTAACCAAACTGAACTACCAGACCGTGCTGTCAAGTGTTTCAAAGAACGCTTCTTCTTTCCTTGATTGCGAGTGCAAAAGTAAGAAGTTTTTCCAATCCACCAAACTTTTTTTTGTTTTTCTGTCCCGTTGACGCTATATCTTATTGATATTAAGTGTTAACGTGGATGATATTTTTTCTTTGTTTAAATGTGTCCCTGTGGCTCTCTTTTCTTGGAAAGGGGGAGAAAAAAGAAAAAATCGTACCTTTGCAGTCGCAAAACAACGCAAAAAACAACGCAAATGGATGCTATCAGCAATATAATCTTTGACTTAGGCGGTGTCGTCTACGATATTTGTTACGAAAATGTGGCCAATGCTTTTGTCCAACACGGCGTCACCAATCTGGGGGAATTCTATTCCCGCAGTTTTCAGACCCACGAGATGGACCTGTTGGAGGAGGGGCTGATTTCGGTGCCGGAGTTCCACGACTATATTCGTCGCGCCACCCATATGCCGCTCACCGACAACGAAATCGACGACATCATGAATGCCATCTTGATAGACATCCCTTCGCATCGTGTCGCTCTGTTGTTGGCCCTGCGGCAGAAGTACCGTGTGTTCCTCTACAGCAACACCAACGAAATCAACCACACTTTCTTCACTCGGGCCATGCAGGAGAAGTACGGGTTCGACATCTTCGACCGTTGTTTCGACAAAGCCTATTTTTCGCAAATCATGCACATGAGGAAACCAAAAGCCGAAGGCTTCCATCTTATCTTGAACGAGAACCACCTCGACCCCAAGCACACGGTCTTCATCGACGACAACATGCCCAACGTCGAGGCCGCCATCCGTACAGGGCTTCACGGCCTCTACCTCAATCCCGTCAACGATGTGAGCACCCTCTTTGACGACCGTTTCAACCTTCGGACCGACAGGGTGGACGACTGCTCGAAATAGCATCAAGTATTTTTTCTTCTTGCTACAATCAAAAATGTTTGTACTTTTGCAATCGAATTCAAGGCTGAAAAAGATGAACACAATTGTTGAGACACAGGATGACATCGATGTCATGGAGATGCAGGACGAACTCACTCCTGAGCAGAAATCCTATTGGAAATCCGTGATTGAGCGTGATATGCAAGAGAGAGACAAGCCCAAGACCTACTTGACGCTTGATGAGTTTGAACAGAAAATGACCGCTGCTGCCATCAAGTTGTAGGCGTAATTATTACGTCATTATCGAGGACGATGTTGAGGAGTACTTCCTGCAGTTGATACGGGTTGTGGCTGGTAATACCACTTTGGACTTTGCTCTACGTTATGTGAAAGGAATACGACAGGAGATTGCCCAACTCTCGTATACTGCTCCGATGCTACCACCGAGTAAATACGGTATTGCCAAGTTGTATCATCCGTATGCAAAAACAACCACTATTGCAAAAAGAAAACTGACTGTCATATTTCATATTGAAGGAGATTACGTGATAGTTGACAGAATAATGCCGTCGTCATTGATTACATATTGATTCTTTCCCTTTAACTTTTTCTTTTTGGACAGTTAACAATTTTGGGTCCTTCAGAGGGTACAGGCGGCTGTGTGATGCGACACAGCCGCCTCCGAGGGTTCCCACAGGCGCCTGTTTGACCTCCCACAGCTATGCTGTGACCCCTCTCGCAGGCGCCTGTGGGAAGGGTCGCAGCTATGCTGTGGGAACCCCCTCTTACGCCTCTGTGTATCAATGGATAGCAAAGGCGGACTTTCCGCTCTTGGGTTAAAATTAAGTTAAAGGTCGCTCCCCGCTTTCCTCAAGCCCTCTCGGAGGATGTTGGAGCTTTTTAACATTATTTTTTGACGATTTAACGGTTGGGGAACGGCCAGCCCATTTTCGCCGACCTTCTCAATCAAAATGAAGAATCAAGGGTTGTGGTTCACCTTCGATCATTCAATGCTTATATCATAATGATTTTAAATACATTCTCCACTAAGCCTCCACTATGCCAGTGGAGCCCAGTGTAGGATCAGTGTAGAATCAGTGTAGACAGAGTGGAGAAGAAACGACTCCATTTTAAGCGTAGATGACAAAAATAACCTCAGTGTGGCATGTATCGTGAATGATCGGTTGTCGGTTTCTTTAGGTAGTCATTTTCGATTGAGGGTTTCTCCGTCTCTTTTTCCTCCTTTTTCTCTTGAGCAGAAGCGATATTCTGCATATACTGATACATGCCAGATTGATAAATCGAAGCCTTCTCCAACTTCCTATCCATCTTCATCCGATGTTTCATTTCAGTTTTTTCTTGCTTTATTTTAGCCTTTGCCTCGACCAATCTCCGCTGTTCATGGTATTGTTCCATAAGTTTCTCTTGCTGTATGATATCCCTTTCCCATTTATGTTTGGAGTCACCAAGGACGAGCAAAAAGAACCCAGCGACAAAAGGTGTTGCGAAAAGGGCAAAGAAGAACCATAATAAACCATTTCTTCCCTTGTTTCGTGCCGCCTTTGAAATAAGCAATGGAAACAGCAGAATAATTAATACTATCAACAATATGATTAAAACAAATACGATGGTCTGCCCAATATGTTCAAGTTGAAGACCGGTTTCTTCAGGTATCATCATAATCTATTACTTTTGTTATCTTTTATAATCGCTGTGATTGCTCAAGCAGCATACGCAAACGTTCATTTTCGCTATTTGTGTGATTATTTGCATTATTGACAGAATGGTATGTTTGAACATTGCACCGAAGCAATTCTTCATACATCAACTTCTCTCTGCGTTTTTCATCAGTATCTCCCAATGCAAGGAGTATTAAAATTGCAAGTATAGGACTTACCACCAACGAGAAAACAAACCAAAGAAACCCACTCCGTCCACGTTTTTTTGCAGCCGTTGCAATAAGAAGCGGAAAGGCTAACACATATGCGACAATCGCCAAAACAATTAAAAAAATTATTATCGGTTTCCAGTCAACTTGCCAATGCCATCCAGAGTTTAATATCAGCATCATTTTATCTTTAAAACACAGGTCTCCGTACCCCGAAACCATCATTTTGAAGAAGCGTGGCACCGTATACCACTTCTTTTGATGGAGGTTGTAGGAAAACCTTTGCGGAAGAAAAGATATAACAGCCCACGCTATATAGCGAGAACTATTACACTGTCTTGCCGCTGTGAGTTTCCTACATTCCCATCAACAAGAGCGAGTATAACGCCTCGTGATTTCACTCTGAAATCGGTTGCAAAAGTACAACATTTTTTTCTAACGCAAGGTTTTTTATTTTCAAATCACTCTTCGGCAATTGACTGCTTCCATGAAATGCACTCCTTTGAAATTGTTGTGTAACTGATACAGGTGGGCGACTATCCTGCCCGCAAGGTGACGATAGTACGGTAAAAACACTGTTGTTTAGTTGATTTTTCTTGTTTTTTTGAAAGAATCAATTAATGAATATAGATAAAAACATGCCGATAGCACTACAATAACCCACCTTTTATAACCACTTATTGTAGTGCTATCGGCACTTTTCTCTCCGATTAAAAAACAATTTGTATCTCCTTATGGGGTGGTCTCTGGCAAGAACACCTCCATTTTGCAGAATGTAATAACAATGGATGACCTGTTTGAAAGGTAGCAAATCTTTTGCTTGGTTTTTATCGTTTAAGCAGAAACTCTTGTCGGCTGAGCCCCCAACCGATGAAGAGGAGGGCGGCGCTGTAGATGTCAATGGCGGCGGTGCGGTCGGGGAGTGAGAGCAGCTGCTGCCAGAGGGCTTCGTGGCGATGAGGGTGCTCCATCAGGATGATGGAGTCGGGAGGGACGTTGGGAAACAGGACAATCTGCGATGTGGGACAACCTTGTCGGACGGCGTTGACGACCGAGGGGTCTTCGGCGACGAGAACCGTGTGTCGGGGTTGCAGGTGGTTGGCCACGCGATAGCAGAGGGCAGGGAAGGTGTCGTGTCGGGACAGGTGGAGCGACCGGAGTTGCGAGGCACTCAAGGGGGTCCAGAGCACCCTGTCGCAGAGGTCGTAGACCAACGGCGACTGGACGCTGTAGACGGTTTTTGCTTTAAAAATATAGGTTAAGTAGTTCATTTATAACAAATGATGTTTCCTGTTGCCGATGCAAAGGTACGTTTTTTTGAGGGGAGCAAAATAAAAAAAACGGCCATTCGTTATTTTCTACGTAACTTTGCAATTTCTTTTCGGAATAGCTTAATGAGAATAGTCATGCGTAAATATATATATAGTATCATAATATTATTGGTTTCGATGTTCCTGTCGTGGGGCGTACAAGCCCAGACAAAGGACACTATCAAAAGCAACAAGGCCAAACATACCACAATATACGACAATCAGCTGAAGGTCATCTATGACGAGGAGAACGGTGAGTATTCGGGCGTCAAGGTGAACCGCAAACCGGTGAGCGAGAACGAACAGACGCAGGTCTACCGTCCGCTGATGCTCCTTCCGCCGCCCGAGATGGAGGATAACGACGCCGAGTTGTCGCCCATGCTCTACCAAGGCATCACCGACGAGGGTGTGGAGAGCGAGGACGACATCTTGCTGGCTGTCAGTGACTCCAACCTGGTGCACATCCGTGCCATGGACTTGGCCAACTTCCGCGACACGACGCTGATACTTGTCAACCCTGCACAGGGGCACAAGTTTGTTTTTCCCACCCCTGCCCGTGCCATCGTCACCTCGCACTTTGGTGCCCGCAAACGTCGTTGGCACTATGGCCTCG
>CAJOQB010000026.1 GCA_905236405.1 uncultured Bacteroidales bacterium | reverse complement strand
TTCTGTTTTTATTGTTACAATATAATAATGTATATAGGGCGAGTTGCCTTATTTGTTTTTCTTTGTGGTGGTCTTGGGTTTGGCTGTTGCTTTAGTCTTTGTTGTCTTTGCGGGGGTAGCCTTTGCCTTGACAGTAGTTTTCTTTGCCGTTGTTTTTGCAGGGGCAGCCTTCGACTTGGCGGTAGTCTTCTTTGCCGTTGTCTTTGCGGGGGCGGCCTTCGCCTTGGCGGTGGTAGTCTTTTGCTCTTTGGCGGCAACAGGTTTGGTTGCGGGTTTTTCAGCAGCCTTTTTCGGTGCGGGACGTTTGACGGGATCGGGGTCTATCCAACCGAGGGTGTCACCTTTTCTTACCAGCGAGCCTTGGGGATACCAGGTGTCAATCAGCACGCCTGCATCGGGGGTGGTGACCTCCAGAGTGCCGTAACTGGTTTCGACCATACAGAAGTACTCACCTTCGTTGTAGTGCTTGCCGGGGACGGGAGGTGTGGATTGGTCGTAGAAGTCGAGCTCCCACATCAGTCGTCCGTTGGCAGGTGCCACCAAGGGTATTGCGCCAGGATATTTGTCGCTCATATAGTTGGGCATGGTGCCAGGAGCTGGTGCTTTGACCTGAGTGCCATGGGCGGAAGCGGTCTGTTCGGCACGAAGTTCGTGGACTTCTTTGCGGAAACGCTCGGCGGCCAATCCTGACTTATAGTCGCGATATTGGCGGTCGTGCATTGCCAGTTCGAAGAGTTCTTCGTCGTCCTGACCGCGATCCCAGCCGTTCTCCTCCATCTCTTTGATGTATTCGGGCAGGGCGTTGGGATAAGCATCCTGAGGAATACCCTCGTAGAATTGCAGGTTGTTTTTCTTGGCCAGCTCGATGATTTCGGGAGCCAATGGTCCAGGCAGACGTCCCGAACGACCGAGAATCATGTTCCAACTGTCTTTGTCGATTTGACTGAATCGGGGTTTGCCTTGTGCCAGAGACATGATGTTCATCAATGCGATGTTTTTGGTGTACTGGCTGAAGGGGGTGACCAACGGGGGATAGCCCAGCATAGGCCATATGTATTCCACCTCGTGGAAGAGCTGCACAAGCAGGTTGTCGAAGGACACATCGGGGTTGCCGTTCTTCTTCAAGGCCATGTTGATGGCGGAGTGCATGCCTTTAAGGTCGCTCATCATCGATCCCATCATGCCACCAGGCAGGCCGCATCCGACCAGCATGGAGGACATGATTTTGTTCTTGGGGTTGATATAGAGACCAAGGAAATCGTCGATGAAGCTTTGCGTCAGGCGACGGGCTTCCATGTAGGCTTCCATATTGATGTCGGGTACGAGGAAACCTGCGTCTTTCAGCATGGCTTGTACCGAGATGACATCGGGATGCACCATACCCCACGAAAGGGGTTCCATAGCGGTGTCGATATAGTCGGCTCCGGCTCTGGCCACTTCGAGCATCGAGGCCATGGAGAAGCCAGGACCGCTATGCCCGTGGTACTGCACTTTGATATGGGGATGCCGTTTCTTTATCTCGGACACCAAACGTCCCAATGTGGCGGGACGTCCGATACCGGCCATATCTTTCAAACAGATTTCGTCGGCACCGAACTCGACCAACTGGTCGACTATGCCGATGTAATAGTCAACAGTATGGATGGGAGAATGAGTGATGCTAAGTGCAGCTTGGGAGATCATGCCTGCCGACTTGGCAGCGGTGATGGATAGTTGTAGATTGCGAGGGTCGTTGAGTCCGCAGAAAGAGCGCATAATGTCGACGCCTTGTGCCTTCTTTACCTTGGGCATCAGTTCGCGGACATCGGCGGGGACACCATACATGCGAAGACCGTTGAGGGCTCGCTCCAGCATATGTGTTTGGATGCCTGCCTTGTTGAAAGGAGCCGTCCAAGCACGCACGGCTTTGTTGGGGTTCTCGCCGTACATGAGATTGACTTGTTCAAAAGCACCACCGTTGGTTTCGATACGGGCGAAACAACCCATGTCGATAATCACGGGGGCTATCTGGGTAAGTTGATCCACTCGAGGCTGGTATTTGCCCGAAGACTGCCACATGTCTCGGTAGACCAAACTGAATTTGATTTCACGTGCCATTATTTTCTCTAATCAGTTATTATTTATAATAATTTATACACAATCATTATAATTAACAACCGTATGATTGTCAGTTATAACATAGCCTATTGTTTCCCTTGCAGGGAACAGTATTGAATGGCAAAGATACTAATTAATATTAAAACGAGTAAAAAAAAGACTTCAATCCTCTTTTTTTTAACGTTTCCAACTCTGATGTAACTCTGATGTAAGTCTGACCTAACTCTAACTTAACTCTAACTTAAGTCTAACTTTCGCCTGACCAAATTTCCCAACTCAATTCGGCTTGACGATACAGCATGGGCAGACCACCTTGGATGGTGGCTCCGTGATGTGTGGCTTGGAGGAGGAATGGGGTGGGCGAGGGGTTGTAAACCAAATCGTAACAAAAATGTCGACTGCTTAAAGGAAGCGTTGATGGCAGGGGAGAGAGCCCCTCAAAGGGACTGTGGGCGGTACCCAATGGCGTGCAGTTCACCAGCAAAAGAGCGTCGTTCAATAACGACGGTACTTCGGTATAGGCTATTTGTTTGTCGTCGTGTGGATTGCGGCTTACCAAAAGGAAGTCGATATCCAGTTGTTTCAGGACATAAGTTACTGCACGGGAGGCTCCACCTGTTCCGAATACCAAAGCTCGGCGATGATAGGGCTTCAACAGAGGAGACAATGTGTCGCGAAAGGCAGGTGCATCGGTGTTGTAGCCAATCCAACGGTTTTGGGAGTCAACCACCACACAGTTGACGGCTCCGATGGCATGTGCTTCGTCGCTCATCGAATGCAGCATCGGCAAGATAGCCTGTTTGTAAGGAATGGTGACGTTGAACCCTTGCCATTGCTCGGCAACAACCCGTTTCTGCAAATCGACAAGTGTGTCGGTCGGCGCCAGCAGGTAGCGACAATCAGAACGGCCGGTCGTCTCGAAGAACTGGGTGAAATAACGCTGCGAGAACGAGTGGTCAAGTTGTTTACCGACAAGTGCATAGGTTTTCATGAGCGGAGTCTGTTTGAATTGCGAAAATACAAAAAAGGTGTGATATGGCAATAAAAAGAGGTGGGATGTCGTTATGATAATATTTAAAAAAAGATATGGAATCGCGTGATATAACAACACAGATAAAGGCTTTCTTCATGAGCAAGAGCACCCTGTCGATACTGGTGTCCATATGTCTTGCTGTTTGGTTAGTGATGGCGTTGTCGGGGTTGGTGGAGTATTTGTTCCAGATGCGTTTTTCGTTGCATGGAACGGTTGTTCCTTGGTTGGCGCTTTCGAGTGACATGATGACTGTGCTGACCCATCCTTGGACGCTGGTGACCTATATGTTCTTGCACGGAGGTTTCTGGCATCTGTTGTGGAACATGGTGATGCTTTTGTGTGCAGGCACGATGGTGTCGCGCGTCATGGGCGAACGGAGAATGCTGGGCATCTTTCTTTGGAGCGGAGTGGCAGGAGGGTTACTGATGGTGTTGTGCTACAACGTATTTCCTGTGTTCCGTTATCATAATGCCATACTGGTGGGATGCTCGGGTGGTGCCTTGGGTCTTTTCTTTGCAGCTGCGGCACAGAATCCCAACGAGCGTGTCTCCATATGGCCGTTCCGAATGTTGCAGCTTCAGATGATTTGGATAGCGGTCATTTTCCTGCTGCTTGACATATTGTCGATGAGTGGGGGCAACACGGGTGGTCATATTGCCCATATCGGTGGTTCGATATGTGGCTATCTGATGGTGTGGTGCCAGCAACATCAAACCTTTGCTGGTGTCAAAAAGTGGTTCCAGCAATTGAAACCGAAACCGCGTCCTCGAAAAAGCAAGATGGATGCACATCAGGGAGGCCGACCTATGAGCGACGACGAATGGAACCGTCGACGCAAGGAGGAACAAGACCGTGTGGATCATATCCTTGACAAGATATCGGCCAATGGATATGCCTCGCTGACCAAAGAGGAGAAAGACTTTCTATTCAACTATAAAACTGCCAAAGACTAACCTTTGCCATTATGAGAAAAGTGCTTCGTTTCATACTGCTTGTGCTGAACTTGATAGCCGCCTTGTTACTGTTGCTGTCCACATTGGCGGGATTTCAACCGCCGTCAGAGTTCATTCTGTTCTCGATGTTGAGTTATGGCTATTTTATCTTGTTGAACATCAATATAGCGTTTATCCTCTTTTGGCTGTTGTTCAAACGATGGTCTTTCTTGATTTCGTTGGCTGCTATAGTGCTACGTTACAGTTTTGTCCCTCTATTTTTCCAGATAGGAGGTGCTGCGGATGTTAGCGACAATGCAACCATTAAAGTGATGAGCTTCAACGCACACCATTACAACGGACGCAATATGACATCTGAGAGTGAACGCGGTGAGTTGACGGACAGCAATGCGGTGGCTTTCTTGAGGCTGCTTCGCGAAAATGACCCCGATGTGTTGTGTCTTCAGGAATACCTTCCCTATACCGATGGCAAGAAAGTTCATCTGGCTGACAGTATGGTCGCTATGGGGTATCGGTATCATGTGTCGGCCTATCCTTCGATGGGCTATTCGGCTACCATCTGTTGGTCGAAGTATCCGTTGGTCAATCCTGTCTATATCGATTCCTCGTCCAAACTGCAAGTCGATGTGGTGATGCCCGACGATACACTACGAGTGTTCTGTCTCCATCTTCATTCGTACAAACTTGATTCGAGTGACCTCAAGGAGATTGACCGTATATCGCACGGAACTGTCGACCGCGACTCGGCTCGGGGTACTATGGGCAAGTTGAAAAATGCCATCATTGCTCACGAGGAGGAGTGGGATTTGCTCAAACCGCTCATTGAGCTGTCGCCCTATCCGACCATTGTGGCCGGTGACTTCAACGACACACCTGGTTCGTATATCTATCAGCAGATGTGTGAACTGTTGTCCGACAGCTATGTGGAGCGGGGCAAGGGGTTCTGTACCACCTATCATGGTTTCTTCCCCAACTTCCGCATCGACTATATCCTGCACAGCAAGGAAATGAATGCCCTATCATATAAAAGGGTGAAATGCAACATCTCCGACCACTACCCCATCTTTGTCGAATTGGAGTTTTGAACGAGGCGGAAGTGGGAAGTAAGGAATTTTGTTTATATTTGCAACGCAACAGGAGATTGTTGTGTTAAACTAATTTGTTAGACAAGTGAATATTACATATATATACCACAGTTGCTATGTTGTCGAAAACGACCATGTGATGGTGGTATACGACTATTGGAAAGACACTCCCGACGGACTCCTTCATCAGATGCTTGACAGTTGTGAGAAGCAGGTCTATTTCATTGTGTCGCACTTCCACGAAGACCACTATAACCCCGAGATACTCGATTGGTACGAGGCCAATCCCTCCTCCGTCGAGCATCCCCGTCCCCGTTTGTTGCTGAGTTACGATACTGTCAAACGTCGTCGTGTCGACAAGAAACTGCCAACGTGCATCATGCGATTCGATGAATACTACGAGGACGAGTACCTCAAGGTGACGTTCTACCATTCCACCGATGTCGGAGTGAGCACGCTCACCGAGTTGCACGACGGTACCACCGTTTATCATGCCGGTGACAACAACAACTGGTTTTTCCTCGAAGGCGACGACCATGTGAAGGTGAGCAACGAGGAGATGGAGGGCATTTTCCTCTCGGTGGCTCGCGAGGTGAGGAAGAAGTATCCTGTGGTCGACCACGTTTTCTTCCCTGTCGACCCGCGTCTCGAGAGCCAGATGCTCCGAGGGCCGCAACAATGGCTTTTCAATGTGGAGAGCCGTCATTTCTATCCGATGCACTTCTGGGACGACATCGAGAGTGTGGAGAAAGGGTTCGCTATTCTTCAGGATATGTTCCCTCGTACCGAGTTCCATCTGCCACAATGTAATAGTATTGCATAATAATTATACCTTTATATATATGACCCTTACAATTGGTATCAAGAATACAAAGACGCTCGTCGTCACCGACGAACTGACTGCAGCACACGTCGGCAGCGGGTTGGCTCGTGTTTTTGCCACCCCCATGATGGTGTCGTTGATGGAGAACACGTGTGCTGAGA
>CAJOQB010000025.1 GCA_905236405.1 uncultured Bacteroidales bacterium | reverse complement strand
ACACAGACCCTCATTGTGACGAGTGAGCTCTATAAGAGCTACACCACCAAGACGGCGTTCGACAAGGCGGTGGCGACCTATGGCGGGCTCACCGAGACCCCGTTCCTGCAACCCGACACCGAGGACTTGTGGGCGGAAATAGAAGAGGGTGGCGACACCCCTGTCACGCCCACTCCTTCGGCCAACGTCACCATCACGGCCAACGCCAACGACGCCCAGATGGGCTCTGTCTCGGGTGGCGGCACCTATGTGCAGGGTGCCAGCGTGACGCTGACCGCCACCGCCAACGAGGGTTACCACTTCGTCAGCTGGAGCAACGGTCGCACCACCGCCTCCATCACCGTGACGGCTGACGCCGACGCCACCTACACCGCTACCTTCGCTGCCGACGGACAAGGCGGAAGCGGAGATAATAGCGGCATGGATGGCTAAAGGGGCTAAAAGGCCGTAAAAGGGCCAAAGGGACTAAAGGGTCCTAATGCAAAACGGAGGTCACCGTGAGGTCACCTCCGTTTTTCGTTTAAGAAAAAGTGATGAAAAAGTCTGCAATAATATTTTTTTTCTATTTTTGCAGTTCAAATTGTAAAACGGTACTCGAATGTAAAATATTGACCACCATTGTGATCGCCTAAAAAGAAGGGAGGAACTCCATGATTGAAACGATACAATATCAGTCGTTGAAATGGCTCAACATCACCAATCCGAGCGAGGATGACTATAAGTTTTTGTTGGAGGAATACGAGTTTCACCCTTTGGACATCGAGGACTGTCGCGCCACCAACCAGCGCCCCAAGATAGACGAGTACGACGACTATTATTTCCTTATCCTTCATTTCCCCTACTTCGAGAAGAACAGCAAGAACTGCCGCATCCGTGAGGTGAAAATTTTCTGGGGAAAAGACTATATTATCAGTATCGGCAAGAGCCACTGGGTGGTGGACAAGCTGTTTGACGAGATGAAGGAAGACCTCGACGAGAAGGACGAGGACACGTTGGAGGCACTCTCGTGCAGCGACTTGTTGCTGTACAACATCCTGGATCGTCTGATGCTGGAGACCTACCAGTTGGTGCTGCGTATCGGGTCGGAGGTCGACTTGATTAACTACGATATCTTCAACAAGAAGGCCCGCAACATCATCGAGCTTATCAGCGTCACCCGACGCAACATCATCATGTTGAACACCACTTTCAAACCGCAGTTGCGTGTGTTGCATATGTTCGAAAGCGGTGGTATCAAGGGTTTTGTCAACTCGGAAGAGGTGGATATGGAAGACTACTGGGGCGATATCCTCGACCAGTACCAGAAGATGTTCGACTTGGTGGAGGACTACGGCGAGTTGATTGAGGGCTTGTCGACCACCTTCGACTCGTTGCAGACCAACAAGACCAACGAGATTATGAAGGTGCTGACCATCTTCAGCACGGTGATGCTCCCCTTGACGGTGATCACCGGCTTGTTCGGCATGAACGTCGATTTCCCCTTCATTACCAACACGACAGCTTTCTGGGCCATCGTGGGAGTGATGGTGTTGATTATCGCCGTGATGGTGTTCTTCTTCAATTTCCGCATCAACCGATAAAAAAATCGTCGGTAGGCAAGTGCCGTTTCCAAGAAAAGATGTATTTTTGCATTTTGTATGCTCGACAGCCGAGCATTGTCGAGATTGTGCATATTATTGAAACATAAATAATAAATAATATTTAGAAATGGAAATAACAGGAAGACTTATTCTGATTTTGCCCACCCAGAGCGGTGAGTCGCAACGTGGACCTTGGGTGCGTGGCGGTTTTGTGATTGAAACAACGGACGCTTACCCCCGCAAGGTCTGCTTCAATATGTTCGGTGAAGATCGTTTGGCCATGCTCAACAGTCTTGCATTGAACAGCATGGTGACGGTGACCTTCTCGCCCGAGAGCCGCGAGTTCAACGAGCGTTGGTATACCGACCTGCGTTGCATCAGTGTGTATCCTGCCCCGGGTGCTCCCGTAGCCGCTCCCATGGCTGGCGCCCCTGCTGCTGCCCCAGCAGCTCCTGCTGCTCCTGCCCCCAGTTTTGCACAGGCACCTACCACTACCATGCCTGGCGACAGCAACGACGATCTTCCCTTCTAAGCAGGCGAACGATAGACAATGGACAAGAACGAATGCCGCAAATGGGTGAGGGCTGCCAAGCGTGAGGTGCCTTTGGAAGAGAAGAAGGCTCGCTCGCAATCCATCATGGCACAGGTGGAGGAACTACCACAGTTCAAGGAGGCTCACACGGTGCTGCTCTACTGGTCGATGGATGACGAGGTGTACACGCACGACTTCTGCGACCGTTGGTATCGTGAGAAATGCCTGCTGCTGCCCTGTGTCGATGGCGACGACTTGGTTTTGCGACAGTATACGGGACGGGATTGCCTGCAGGTAGGCCCCCAGTTCGGTATCGGAGAACCCACAGGTCAGGTGTTCCAAGCGTTGGAGCAGATAGAGATGATTGTGGTGCCCGGGGTGGCGTTCGACAAGCACAACAACCGTATGGGCAGGGGGCGTGGCTTCTATGACTGCCTGCTCAAGTCGACACCCAACGCCTACAAGGTGGGGGTGGCATTCGATTTCCAACTGTTTGACACCATCCCTGTCGAGCCGTTCGATGTGCCAATGAACCATGTGGTGGTTGAACAAAGATAACCTCAATACGTTTGCCCTATGCCGATGTTCCCTACACCCCAGCCGCGCCGATTCCAATACAAGCCGCGTTTCTACGACCCCGACAAGGAGGAGTGGGAACTGACCAAGTTGAAGTATGGCTACAGCGAATCCAAGAATCAGGAGAAGGAAGCGGTTGTGCATCCCCGAAACGAGGAACTGATGGAGGGGACGGAGCAGGAACAGGTGGCAACGCTCAGAGCGGAAGACTCTGCCAAAGGGATCAGCTCGGAACTGGATTACTTTGAGCAACGTCTGCGAGAACTCGACGAGGAAGACCGAAAGAAGCGAAGCAAGCTGACGGTCAAAGACCTGTTCCGCAAACGAAAGATGCCCACCTTCACCTACCAACCCCGTTTCGCCGCCCAAGAGGTGGCGGATGCCGACAGCGACGAGCCTGTGCGTATCGACAGGAAAGGGCAGGAGATTATGGAACGGATGCGTCGTCACCGAATGGGACGCCGTTTCGACTTTGACGACGACGACTATCTGAAGCCCATTCCCGCCACAAGAATATTTGTTTATGCTTTCATTGTGTTAATCCTCATCTGGTGGGTGATGGGTTAATAATAAATAACAACCGACTCATGTTTATTGAAGTATTAAAGTCCAAAATACATAGAGTTACCGTAACAGAGGGAAACCTGGATTATATCGGCAGCATCACCATCGACGAGGCGTTGATGGAGGCTTCCGGTATCATCGAAAACGAACGTGTCGATGTCTACAACATCACCAACGGGGAGCGGTTCAGCACCTATGCCATCAAGGGTGAACGCAACTCGGGGGTCGTGGGCCTCAACGGCGCGGCTGCCCATCGTGCCGCCGTGGGCGATTTGATTATCATCGCCTCCTACTGCTCGATGGACTTCGAGGAAGCCAAGCAATGGCATCCGACGGTCATCTTTCCCCAAAACAATCGTCTGACTTAATTCTGCTGCGTGGTGAAGAAGAAAGGGTTACTTGCAGATATACTGAAGCTGGTGCTGTTTATCGGCATCGGCCTCTTTTTCATCTATTGGTCGTTCCACAAGATGAATCCAGAGGACATGCAGTACTTTATGGATTCGTTCCACGACGCCTTGTGGGCTCCCGTGGCATTGGCTATGGTGGTGGCGTTGCTCAGCCACTTGGTGCGTGCCTTGCGGTGGCAGCTCCTCTTCAAGCCGATGGGGTTGAAGCCGAGCCTGCTGAACACCTTCGGCTCGGTGGTGGTGGCATATATGGCCAATCTCGCTTTCCCACGATTGGGCGAGGTTGTCCGTTGCGGCACCCTGCGTACCAGCGAGAAGATTCCGCTTGAGAAATCGCTCGGGACGGTGGTCACAGAGCGTGTCGTCGATGTCTTCGCCTTCGGTTTGGTGGTGTTGTTAGGGCTGCTTTTGGCGTTCAACACGCTGAAGGATTGGCTGTACGATGCCCTGCTGACCAAGGTGGAGTCGTTGCCCAGTTTGGCTGCCGTCGTCGGTGTCGCTGTAGTGCTTGCCGCCATTGCCTTCGTCCTCTACAGGATTTTCAAGAAGCAATTGGACGAGAAGCCCATAGTGAAGAAGGTCAAACAACTGTTGTTGAGTTTTGTCGATGGATTGAAAAGCATCCTGCATTTAGGTCCCGTCAACACATTCCTGTTCATCTTCTACAGCATCCTGATTTATGTGTTGTATATCTTGGGCGGATACATCGTGTTTGGCGCATTCGTAGAGACCAGGGGTTTGCCGTTCATGGCTGCCTTTATCCTCTATCTGTTCGGCTCAGTGGGTATGGCGGTGTCGCAAGGCGGCATAGGTGCCTATCCCTATCTGGTGCAGCAGTCGCTCAACATCTATGCTATTCCCGACCCTGTGGGCTTGGCTTGCGGATGGATGTTGTGGGGTTCGCAACAAGTGGTCAACGTTGTTGTGGGAATGGGCTTTATGATATACTTCTCGATAAAGAAAAAGAAGAATCCACAACCTGAACAATCGTCTGAACAATGAACCACGTTGAACACATCCGTAGTAAATTCCTTTCGCTCCCTCAGCTGTTGGAGCGACTGAACGCTGTGCGTGAAGGGAAAAGGGTGGTGTTCACCAATGGCTGCTTTGATGTGATTCATCGTGGGCACGTCAGCTATCTGGCACAGGCACGCGACTTGGGCGATTTGTTGGTGTTGGGCTTGAACAGCGACTCGTCGGTGCGACGGCTGAAAGGCCCCACACGTCCCGTCAACGACGAGGAGAGCCGGGCTTTGGTGTTGGCGTCGTTGGAGTGTGTCGACTATGTCGTCCTCTTCGACGAAGACACCCCATACCGTCTTATCGATGCCGTGCAACCCGACATCTTGGTCAAAGGAGGCGATTACCAAATAGATCAGATTGTGGGATATGACATTGTCAAAGCCCGTGGGGGAGAGGTGCTGACCTTGCCTTTTGTCGACGGATTTTCCTCCACATCCATTATCAACCGTCTAAAACAATCATCATGAAACGCATTGCCGTCATCCTCGTCCTCCTTGCCCTTGTCGTGCCGACGATGGCGCAACACCGAAGCCGTCACCATGAGCCTCGGTTCGACTATACGGTAACAGCAGGTGTCTCCTTCAACCAGATTGACGGCGACGATGCAGGCAGCTACAACAAGTTTGGCATCCATGCCAGCGTGGGTACCACCTTCTCGCTGACAGAGGATACCGAGAGCCCTTGGCGTATGCTTGTCGAGGTGGGGGTGATGCAGAAAGGGTCGCGAGTGCCGCAAATCGACCGTGTCATCGGTTTGACCTATGTGGAGTTGCCGCTGGCATTGACATACAAGATGTCTTCTTTTAGGATAGGTGCTGGTGTCGCTCCCGCTTTTTTGGCACAAGCCAACGTGACCGACGGTGGTGTCCATTCACAGGTGACGGAAGACAATTTCCGAAAGATAGACCGTTTCCCTGCGTTCCTCGACGTGCAGTATCGTGGGGGCGACCATTGGGGAATCAATGTCCGTGCCTACAATTCGATGCTCTCTGTCGTCGACGAGGCGGCAACGGGGACTTACCGTATCTTCCGCAGCAATATGGGGGTCTTCAACCGAAACGTGACGGTGGGCGTCAGTTATCGCTTTTAATTGAAAACAAATTAACAATTTAGAGAATATGGAGAAAACACGTTGTTTGATTATTGGTTCGGGTCCTGCTGGCTATACGGCAGGCATCTATACAGGTCGTGCCGATTTGAAACCTATCCTTTACGAGGGTCTGCAACCCAACGGTCAGCTGACCATGACCACCGAAATCGAGAACTTCCCCGGCTATCCCGAGGGAGTGTCGGGAAACGATATGATGGCTGACATCCGCAAGCAGGCACAGCGTTTCGGCGCCGACATCCGTTCGGGACTTATCAAACGGGTTGACCTCAGCAGCCGTCCGTTCCATGCCTTCGATGACGAGGGCAACGAGATAGAGGCGGAGACCATCATCATCGCCACGGGCGCCACGGCTCGTTGGTTAGGGCTCGACAGCGAGAAACGGCTATATGGCCAGGGTGTCTCGGCATGTGCCACCTGCGACGGTTTCTTCTACAAGAACCTGGATGTCGCAGTGGTGGGTGGTGGCGACACCGCATGTGAAGAGGCTAACTACCTCTCGACTCTCTGCCACAAGGTCTATCAGATTGTCCGTCGCGACGAGTTGCGTGCCAGCAAGGCCATGCAGCACAAGGTGTTGAACAATCCCAAAATCGAGGTGCTTTGGAACAGCGTGACCGAAGAGATCTGTGGTGACGATATGGACGGTGTGACGGGTGCCAACCTGAAGAATGTCAAGACGGGCGAGAAATACCATATCGATGTCGCTGGCTTCTTTGTCGCCATCGGTCACCAGCCGCAGACAGAGTTCCTGAACGGTCAGATAGAACTGGACAACGAGGGTTATATTAAAGTGCAGAACCCCAGCAGCGCCACCAGCGTCGAGGGCGTCTTCGCTGCAGGTGATGTGTGAGACCCCAACTACCGTCAGGCTATCGTGGCTGCCGCCAAGGGTTGTGTCGCCGCCATAGATGTGGAACGGTTCCTGAACAAATAATCGTTGCTTGGTGTTGAAGAAGAGTGCAATCCTGTTGTTGCTGTTGCTGTCGATAACGATGGCGTATGCTCAGCGACCGACCATCTCGGGAACCCCGATTTCCTCTGGTACGTCGATAGGCAAGCCGTCGTCTTCTTCCTCTTCTTCAAAAACGACAACCTCTTCCGCACGTTCGAATATCAACAACGCCGACACCACCTCGCACAACGAGGCGGTGACGGGCATCGACTACTCCCACAAGGAAGAGTCGGAAGCGTCGCAGACAGGGGCGGTCTTCCAGTATCGGATGCAGTCGCCGCAAGTCAAGATTCTCCGTGTGTGGAACCCCTCGTTGGAACCTACAGGCGTGGCTT
>CAJOQB010000024.1 GCA_905236405.1 uncultured Bacteroidales bacterium | reverse complement strand
TGTCTTGCGCTGAAAAAAGTTGACACAATAGTCAACAAAAAAATGGAGAACACAAGATGTGGTGGTACGACAGCGACACCGCCACGGTGCCCATCGCCACAGGCAACCACTTCACCACCCCTGTACTCTACAACACTACCACCTACTACCTCGAAGCCCATCACCAAGACGACACGCTGCTCTGCATCAGTCCCCGCAGCGCCATCACAGTCTATGTCATCGACACGACTGCCAATAATTCAATATTTGAAACGCATAGTTCAAGATTGAAAATCCACCCCAACCCCGCAGAGGATTATCTGACCATCGACGCCGAAGGCGATGACTCCTTATGGGTGGAGATATATGATGCCAGAGGGGTTCTTGTCATGAAAAGTAAGACGGCATGCCAGATAAAGTTGGATATCACCCATCTGAATCCCGGCATTTATTTCTTACGTGCAACGCATAACGACGGTCGCCATGAGGTCATCGAGTTCGTGAGAAAACGATAAAGCTTATATCACTGGCACATTGTCATATAGTACTCAATTGGTTTTGCGCTCCTGTTGTTCCCCCTATGGTGACAATATTGTTACTCTTTACTGACCCAAATCAATCATTTGGGTTCAACCAAGACGAAAGATTGTCACCACGAAAGTGTAATCGGCACAAAAACCACACAATTATTTGGAAAAGTGATTTCTATGCATCAAAATTGTTTTTTTTCAGAAGCAACGACGTTTTTTTAAAAAAAGGGAAATTTATTATTCATTTTTTCCACCTTTAGAGACAAAACAACAAAACAACAAACAATCAAACACAAATTCATAATCAAACATTTACAACACACAATCAAAAAAAGTTGCAAAAAAGTGTTGTCAGTTTGAAATATTGTAGTACTTTTGCACCTCAAATCGATAGTAAACGTTACAGAAATGGCAAAGAAAAATAAAGACGCAAGAGTCCAAGTTATCCTGGAATGCACCGAGCAGAAGAACAGTGGTGTGCCCGGTATGTCGCGCTACGTCACGACCAAAAACAAAAAGAACACTCCCGAACGTCTTGAGCTGAAGAAATACAACCCCTTCCTCAAGAAGATGACCGTTCACAAAGAGATCAAGTAATAAATTTTAAAGAATAGAGGACTGAATTATGGCAAAGAAAGTTGTTGCAACACTGAAGACCGCCACTGGCAAGAGCTACGCTAAAGTTATCCGCATGCAGCGTTCGCCCAAGACCAATGCTTACATGTTCAAAGAGGAAATCGTCCCCTCTGACAGCGTGCAGGAATATCTGAAAAAGAAATAATTCCAAACCAACGAGACAAGGATAAGTAATTTTTTTCATACGCTTTTGTTTTTGCACCCGCTCCAAAAGAGCGGGTGTTTTTGTGTGCCTCTAACAGCATCCGCATCAATTATTTTTCACCATAAAACGTACATATTGAAAATAATTACTACTTTTGCAAATTCATAGTTGACAAATTAGTACATCATGGGATTGTTCTCGATATTCAGCAAAAAGCAGAAAGAGACCCTCGACCAAGGGCTCAGCAAGACCAAGGAGAGTTTCTTCTCAAAACTTGGAAAAACGATTCTCGGCAAGTCGACCGTCGACGAAGAAGTACTTGACAATCTGGAAGAGATGCTTATCTCGTCCGACGTAGGTGTCGACACCACGTTGAAAATCATCTCCAACATCGAAGAACGTGTGAAACGCGACAAATACATCAGCGTATCGGAACTCAACGGCATTCTGAAAGGAGAGATTTCGACTTTGCTGAACCAACATCACAAGGACGAATTCGAAGACTTCAGTTCTCCTCTCCCCAAGAAACCCTATGTCATTCTGGTGGTAGGCGTCAACGGCGTGGGAAAAACAACCACCATCGGGAAACTGGCCTATCAATTCAAACAAGCGGGCAAGAGCGTGATGCTCGGAGCGTCGGACACATTCCGCGCCGCCGCTGTCGACCAGCTGACCATCTGGTCGGAACGTGTGGGAGTACCCATTGTGTCACAGGGCATGAACGCCGACCCCGCATCGGTGGCATACGACACCCTGCAGTCAGCCATTGCCAAAGAGACCGACGTGGTGATTATCGATACGGCCGGACGTCTGCACAACAAGATAGGGCTGATGAACGAGTTGACAAAGATTCGCAAAGTGATGCAGAAGCTGATACCCGATGCACCACACGAAGTCTTGCTGGTACTCGACGCCTCGACCGGACAGAACGCCATCGAACAAGCCCGACAGTTTACTGCAGCCACCGAGGTGAACGCACTGGCACTCACCAAGCTCGACGGCACAGCCAAAGGCGGTGTCATCATCGGCATCAGCGACCAATTCAAGATACCAGTACGCTACATCGGGTTGGGAGAACAGATGACCGACCTGCAGGTGTTCAACGCATCGGAATTTGTCGATTCCCTTTTCAATCAAGGCAATTAGTCTTCCCTTTACCACCAGGAATGAAAGTCAACATTGTCACTTTGGGTTGCTCCAAGAACGTTGTCGATTCAGAGAACGTAGCGGGCCACCTCAAGAAGAACGGCATTCAGGTGTGGTTCGACAGCAACCGCACCGACTGGGACGTGTGCATTGTAAACACATGCGGATTTATCGGTGACGCCAAAGCCGAGTCGGTCAACACATTGCTGGAACTGTCCGAGATAAAACAACGAGGCCGCAAGCCACGCAAGCTCATCGCCATTGGATGCTTGATAGAACGCTATAAGAAAGAGCTGGAAGCCGAGATTCCCGAGATTGACGCCTTTTATGGTGTCCACGAATGGAAGAGCCTGATTCGGTCGCTTGTCGACGAATACTCAGGACAGTTGGCCTCCGAACGGCTTCGAAGCACTCCCCGACACTATGCTTATCTGAAAATAGCGGAAGGCTGCAACCGCAGCTGTTCCTATTGCGCCATCCCCTTGATACGAGGCAAACACGTCTCCCGTCCCATCGACGAGCTGGTAGAGGAGGCCAAAGCTATGGTACAGAACGGAGTGCAGGAAATCATCGTCATCGCACAAGACACCACCTATTACGGTATGGATCTCTATGGCCGACGTCGTTTGGGCGAGTTGCTGGAGCGACTGGCTACCGAGACGGGAGCTCCTTGGATTCGACTGCATTACACCTATCCCACCTCTTTCCCCACCGACGCCATCGAGGTGATGCGTCGCCACAAGAACATCTGCAACTACATCGACATACCCCTCCAGCACATCAACAGCAACCTGCTGAAGTCGATGCAACGTGGCATCGACCGCGAAGGGACACTGGAATTGCTGCATCAGTTCCGTCATGCGATACCCGACGTAGCCATACGCACCACCCTGATTGTAGGCTATCCAGGAGAAGGGGAAGCCGAATTCGAGGAGTTGAAGCAATTTGTCTCCGACGCACAATTCGATCGCATGGGTGTCTTTGCCTATTCGCCCGAAGAAGGGACACCCGCCTATTCGCTCGGCGACCCTATCGACGAAGAGACCAAGCAGCGACGTATCGACGAGCTGATGGCCATCCAAGAGAAGATTTCTTTGGCCAAGAACGAAGCTTTGGTGGGTCGAACCCTTCCTGTCCTTATCGACCGTCGCGAAGGCGACTACTACATCGGTCGCACCGAATACGACTCGCCCGAAGTGGATGACGAAGTGGTCGTCTCCTCCACCAAACCACTCATTATCGGTCGATTCTACAACATCACCATCACCGAGGGTTTAGAAAACGACTTGATGGGGGTTGTTGCGGATTAACACACGATCAAAATTGTGAATAACGTTGGCAACTTACTCTAAATTTGCACGTTTCTTTCAATCTACCCACATAAAAAAAACAAGAATCGGCACATCTAATTATACAACTGATAAACAAATCATTGTAGCAAATAATAATTCTATTTGGCACCGTCAAAAGCAAAAAAAATAAATCAAATTGTTGTATAATTCATTTTTTTTGTACTTTTGCACCGCTTTCTGACCGAAAGCAAACGATTTACATCCAACAAGATTATAACAAACAAGTATAACAAATAAAAATTCAAGACAATGACTAAAGCAGAAATTGTATCGGAAATTGCTGTGAAAACCGGCATTGAGAAAGTTGCCATCCAGGCTATCATCGAAGAATTCATGGGTGTTGTCAAAGAGCATATGGCTCAGGGCGAAAACGTCTATCTCCGTGGCTTCGGCAGCTTTATCATCAAAAGAAGAGCAGAGAAAATCGGCCGCAACATCTCGAAGAATACCTCCGTTGTTGTTCCCGCTCACAACATTCCTGCCTTCAAACCCGCCAAACCCTTCATGGAAGAGGTAAAGAAAAGAGTAAAATAATACGGCTTTTCCTAACAAGTATCTATGCCGTCTCCCCCCACTCTTGGAAGGAGACGGTTCTTTTTTTTACCCTTTATTATACTAATTCCTTTCTTACGCCGTTATCAATTTACTTCCATCCAAAGAGGATGAACAAATCTGATAACAAAAGAACAAAGAATAGATTATGACAGAAGACAACGCACGTCCAACGTTTGGAAACAACTACGACCATAAAGCCACCCTCAACTTTCTCCGCCGCTGGTGGAAGATGTTGGTCATTGTCACCGTGGTGGCAGCAGCCATCAGTTTGGTGGTATCGCTGCTCATCACCCCCCGATACAAATCGTCGGTAGTCCTCTTCCCCACCAATTCCAACCGGCTTACCAAAGCCATCACCGCTGACCGCTATAGTCTCGACTTCATGGATTACGGCATCGAACGCGATTGTGAGTACACCATTCAGATACTCTCTTCACAAGCCATGGAGAACGCCGTCAACGAACAGTTCAACATGATGGAACACTACGGCATTGCTGCCGACGATCCTCATCGCCTGTTCAAGTTGCACGAGAATTACGCCAGCAATGTCTCCGTCCATCGTACCGAATATCTCGGCGTGGAGGTGTCGGTGCTCGATGTCGACCCCGAATTTGCCAGCAACATCGCCAACTTCATTGCCGCCTACTATGACACCCTCTGTCATCAAATCCACGCCGACCGTGCCGCCGACGCCTATACCATCATGGACGGGGTGTGCCGTCAGATGGAGAGCGAAATCGACTCAATGCAGGCTGCCGGCACCAACGCCGAACTGCTGCAGATGAAACGAGCCGAGTTGGCCGAGATGCAAACCCGACGTGCCGAACGCAAAGTGGACATGGAGCAAAACGTGAGTTACAAGTTCCTGCTCGACCAAGCCAGCCCCGCCGACAAAAAGGCCTATCCCAAACGCAGCATTGTCGTCTTG
>CAJOQB010000023.1 GCA_905236405.1 uncultured Bacteroidales bacterium | reverse complement strand
GCCAAATACAGGGCATCTGTACCATTGCCACATGTCACACAATGCTTGACACCCACATAGCGAGCCAAACGCTCTTCCAACTCCTCGACACAACGACCCATAATGAAACTCCCCGAAGCAGACACCTTCTTCATGGCGGTTTCTATCTGAGGATGAAGAGCCTCGTATTGTCGTTGTAAATCTCGGAATTGCATATTCTATTTTTTCTTGTTATTTATTTATCTTGTACTAAGCGACCATTGTCCTGCAACTGGTATTGTCGACCACAGGAACAACAGTATTGTTCATTGAGTTTCTTGCCACATTCACACACCCACCCTATCTGGCGAGCTGGCACACCTGCCATCAGAGCATAATCGGGTACATCGTTGGTCACCACAGCTCCCGCTGCAATCATGGCACCTCGACCAATCGTATGGCCACATACCACCGTACAGTTGGCTCCCAAAGACGCTCCTTCCTTGACCAATGTCTTCGCATACACACCATTGACTGGGTATTTGGCTCGTGGCAACAAGACGTTTGTGAAAACACAACTGGGGCCACAGAAAACATTGTCTTCCAACTCGACACCATCGTATACCGACACATTGTTCTGTATGCGGACACCATCACCCATATGCACATGGTTGCCAATGTTGACATTCTGCCCTAACGAACAGCGTCGCCCGATACGAGCGCCTGATTGGATATGACAGAAATGCCACACCTTGGTGCCGGCACCAATCTGTACATCGTCATCGACGTAGCTGCTTTCATGTATGTAGACATCGTTTACCATCCGAAAGGGTGTTGTGTTTGAGGATATTTAGCCATAGGGTGATAGTCGCCCACCAAACCGACTGGTTGGGCGTTTCGAATATCATGTACTATTTCGATACAGGTGCGGGCTTCATCGATGCGAAAGCCTTCACCTTGAAGAATCTTCTCGTAACTAAGTGTATGCAGTTCGGTAAAACCGGCACTAAACTCAAAGGAGGCGCCATCAACGAAGATGGTTCGATAGGTACGCTGCCCTTTTTCTGCAATCTCGGTCGGAATATGCTCGACGTTGATGCTAAGGAAATAACGAACACGCGCCTGCTGCAATTCAAGGAAGCCCGCCACACGATCGTGACTCATCACATGTACAATATTTCTCTTCACAGGGCCAAAGATCCAGCAAAGCATGTCATAGAAATGGACACCGATGTTGGTGGCTATACCTCCACTCTTGTGGACATCACCCTTCCATGAGGAATAATACCAATTGCCTCGCGAAGTGATGTAAGTCAAATCCACATCATACACCTTATCCTTAGGGCCTTCCTGCACTTTTTTTCGCAACGCCACCACCGAAGGATGCAGACGCAACTGCAAAATAGTATAGGCATTGTGCCCTGTCTCTTGCTCAACACGTTGCAGGGCGTCAACATTCCAAGGATTGAGTACAACAGGCTTCTCACAAATCACATCTGCACCCAAACGAAGACCATAACGAGTGTGAGCATCATGGAGATAGTTGGGGGTACATACAGAAAGATAGTCGATGGAAATGCCTCGCGATTTCAATAATGTGTTGTGTCTATCCCATAGTTCTTGCTCGGTGAAGAATGCCGCCTGCGGGAAATAGCTGTCAAGCACACCCACACTATCGCATCGATCGTAAGCGGAGAGCAAACGGTTCCCCGTCTCCTTGATGGCCTTCAAGTGACGAGGAGCCACAAAACCGCCGACTCCGACTATGGCAAAATTCTTCACTTCCATCATCTTTTGTTTTTGAAAAGGACAGGCATATTGTCAATCATTCGAGTAATGGAATTATGCAACTGCTGATTCATTGCTTGATTTCGCAAGAAACGCATTCTCATCTTCTCGTATCGATCGTTCTTTTTCTTTAGTAAATAGTTGACATATAATGCAGGGCTCCACACAACCAAGAGAGCAACAGCAGCAACAATGAAGGCCTGCTTCAATGCACCCATTCCTGTGGATGCCGTAACAAACCAAACAGCAAGAACCAGTACATTCATCAGAACCAACAAGATGCTGACAGCCACATCGGAGATGCCCCAATCGGTCAATAGATGATGAAGGTGAGTACGATCGGCTGCAAAAGGAGAATTTCCTTTTATCACACGATAAAAACAAACTCTTACCATATCGAAAACTGGTACAGCCAACCACGCGATAGCAAAACTAATATGATAATTGCATGTATAAAAATATCCTTGTGGCTCTTGCGAGAACACCAAACATACAGAAAGATAGGCATACAGACCTAATATCAACGAGCCCGAATCGCCCATGTACATCTTGTATTTCTTCGAGAATGCGTTAAATAAAAAGAAACTCAATAACGCTCCCACATAAGCGAATGACAAAACCGCATGGGAAATAATACCGTGGTTCAAACTCCAGATTCCCATCACCAATCCAAAAAACACACCAAACAGAGATGCCAATCCGTCTATACCGTCAATGAAATTGATGGCATTGATGATAAACACACCGACAAAAATAGAAATGATGCAAGAAACAGTTGTGTTCAAGGCGCTGATACCGAACAATCCTCCCAAAGTTACGATACGATAATGACCAGAGAAGAACAAAAGGGCCACAACGAAGACCTGAACAAACAACTTTACAAGAAAATGCACGTCGATGGCATCGTCCACCAAGCCTATCATCAACAATGTCAATATCATCGTCATTGCAAGGAACAAATCGTTCATATCAACGAACATATGTGCGCATGCCATAGTTATGCTGATTACGCTGGCAATAACGATGCCCCCAAGCACCGAGACGGGACGTTGCTGGAACTTGCGGAAGTTAGGGCTATCGGTGATTCCCTTGCGTTGTGCCATCAGCACAAAAACAGGAAGAATCATCGGCGTTATCACAAACGCAAAAGCAACCACCAAAAAGCAAAGCAACGACTCGTTCATATTACATTTTATCGATTTGCATACATACTTTCATAGTATTTCTCGTATTCACCACTGGTGATATTATCCATCCACGCTTGGTTATCGAGATACCACTTAACAGTCTTCTCAATACCTTCTTCAAATTGAAGGCTCGGCTCCCATCCCAATTCTCGCTGCAATTTGGTGGAATCAATGGCATAGCGCATATCATGTCCTGCTCGGTCGGTAACGAAAGTAATAAGATCAAGGTCTGCACCTTCGGGTCGTCCAAGCAAACGGTCGACTGTGTTGATGACTACTTTGATGATATCAATATTTTTCCATTCGTTGAACCCTCCAATGTTGTATGTCTCAGCCACCTTGCCCTCGTGGAATATCAAATCGATGGCACGTGCATGATCTTCAACATACAGCCAGTCGCGGACGTTCTCACCCTTACCATACACAGGAAGCGGTTTACGGTGGCGAATATTGTTGATGAATAGCGGAATGAGTTTCTCAGGGAACTGATAGGGGCCATAGTTGTTGCTGCAATTGGTCACCACCGTCGGCATACCATAGGTGTCGTGGAAAGCACGAACAAAGTGGTCGCTACTGGCCTTTGCAGCACTATACGGCGAATGCGGCTGGTATTTCAAATCCTCCGTAAAGAACTTGGTACCATATGCCAAATGATGCTTGCCCGAAGAGGCTTTGGTTGTGAAAGGAGGCTCGACACCATCGGGGTCAGTCATCTCAAGAGCACCATACACCTCATCGGTACTGATATGGTAGAACCTCTTCCCTTCGTATTTCTCGGGGAGCGACTCCCAATACAGTTTGGCGGCTTGTAACAAGCTCAACGTTCCCATCACATTGGTTTGAGCAAAGGTGAAGGGGTCCTTGATGCTTCGATCCACATGACTCTCGGCTGCCAGATGGATGATACCATCTATATGCTCGTCTTGCATAAGTTGGTATATTCTCTCAAAATCGCAAATGTCAGCCTTAACAAAAACGTAGTTGGGCTTGTCCTCAATATCCTTTAGGTTAGCCAAGTTGCCCGCATAAGTCAGTTTGTCGACATTGATAATCCGATAGTCGGGATATTTGTTCACAAACAGGCGAACAACATGACTGCCAATAAAGCCAGCACCTCCCGTAATAATGATATTTCGTTTAGCACTCATATTTAATCTTTTATATTATTTATACATTGTCTTAGAGAATCCACCCAGTAAGGGATTTCGATACCAAAGGTATTCTTTATCCTTGTCTTGTCAAGCACCGAGTAACTCGGGCGTACAACCTTGCTGGGGAACTCGTCACTATGGCAAGGAAACACCCGACAACGGCTTCCTATCAGTTGTCCGATAATAGTGGCGAAATCGAACCAACTGCAGACACCTTCGTTGCTGAAATGGTATATGCCCTCATTGCCTATCATCTTGTTTTGTTCGACGATAGCAAATATTGCTTTTGCCAAATCACCAGCATAGGTAGGAGTTCCCACCTGATCGAAAACCACTTTGCATTCCTCTCTCTCACTTTGAACACGCATCATGGTTTTCAGGAAATTCTTGCCGTATTCGCTATATAGCCAACTGGTACGAATGATGATGTATTGGCATCCCGATTGTATCACAGTTTCTTCCCCATGAAGTTTTGTCCTTCCATATGCACCTGTGGGGTTGACCTTCTCGTCTTCTTTGCAGGGAGTGTTATTCTTGTTACCCCCAAAGACATAATCGGTAGAGCAATGGATAAGGAATCCTCCCCTGGTTTGCATGGCTTCTGACAGATGACCGACGGAAGTTGCATTTATCAATTCAGCTTTGTCTTCATCATCTTCAGCCATATCGACATTGGTATAGGCAGCACAATTGATAATGCATTGAATATCATTCTCGGCGACATACGCCATCACCCTCTCTCGATTCGTAATATCCAATTCCTCCACATCGGTGAAGAAGTATCGATTCTCCGACCTTGTGGCAAGCAATCTTACATGATTGCCCAATTGACCGTTAGCACCTGTTACCAGAATATTCATCAGAAAGGCGAAATGAATTCGTTAAACCGTTGATGATGTTTGTCTTTCTCGGACAAGATGATTTTATCGACCGGCACTTGCCAATCGATATTCAATGTAGGGTCGTCCCACGCGATAGCATCCTCTGACGAGGGCTCATAGAACTCGTCGCACTTATATTGGAAGATTACCTCGTCGCTCAACACAGAGAATCCGTGAGCGAAGCCTTTGGGGATGAAAAACTGAAGGTGATTGTCTTCTGTCAACTCCTGTGCCACATAGTGCCCATATGTTGGCGACCCTGTACGAAGGTCAACAGCGACATCCAATACCGATCCTTTCACCACACGAACAAGTTTGCTTTGAGCATATGGAGGACGTTGCATATGCAATCCCCTAACCACACCATAGCAAGATTTCGACTCATTGTCTTGAACAAAGTTGACATTCAATCCTGTCTTCGAAGCGAAGTCTTTTGCATTAAAACTCTCAAAAAAATAGCCGCGATTATCACCGAACACCTTCGGTTCAATCACATACACACCTTCTATGTTTGTTTTTCTTACTTCCATTCGTTAGTTTATCGGAGTATGTTAAGTTATCCTTTCAGATATCTATATTATTCCTTATAATATAGCACGCTTTCTCAATCTTGTTTTGTGCAAGTGTAACGCTCAATCCAACAATAGATCAAGCGTTACACTTAATTATTTCTCACTCAGGATAAGCCTGTGCAACTATTCGTGCGAATGATGCTCCTTGTCTTGGGCATCGCTATCCTGACCGTAGCCATAACCATAGCCGTATCCGTAGCCATAACCATAGCCGTAACCATAGCCATAACCGTAGCCGTAACCATAACCATAGCCGCCATAACGTTTCTTGATAACCGGCGTATCGGTAAGGATAGCAGCCATATTCTTAAATTTCTGCTTGTCGACAAGTTCTTGGATGAACGGGAAGGATGCCTTGTTGAGCACACCGACACGCATAACATAACAAGTCATATCGGCGATACGGTTGATGATAGCGGCATCGGCCACAATCTGAGCGGGTGTCGAGTCGAAGATGATGTAATCGTAATGCTCACGGAGATAGTCACCCAACTTGTCGAACTTTTCGCTCAACAGCAACTGCGTTGCATTGGGAGGCGTCTTCTCGCAAACGATATAGTCAAGATACTCGCTCGAGTCGCTATGGGTAATGATACTGGAGATATCTTCTTGCTGACCCAACAGATAGTGGATAATACCCATTCGGTTGTGACGGTCGATGGTCTTCGACATGCTTCGTTTACGGAGGTCGAGGTCAACCAAACAAGTCTTCTTGCCCAGATATGCCAACGAAAGTGCCAAGTTAATGGAGGTATAGGACTTACCTTCACCAGGCATCGTCGACACCATCTGAATCACCTTCTGGTCTTTGCCATTCAGGAAGAACGGAATATTGGAGTGCAAGATACGGAATGCTTCGGTCACAATATCGGTACCATTCGAAGTAACGATGACCTCATCTTTGGCTTTGTCTTCCGGTTTGGAAGGTATTTCACCCAAGACGGGGATGGTCAAAGCTTTCTCGACGTCGGCCTTGCCGCGAAGTTTCGTGTTGAAGAACTCAATGCAGAAGAAGACAATGGCCGGAAGTGCCAAACCCAATACAAGACCCACCAAAGCATACATCGACAACCTGGGAGCCACTTTGCTCGAGTATGTAGAACTCTCCACCACTTTGGCGTTGGCCACCGTGACTGCCAGATTCAGAGCGTTCTCCTCACGTTTGTTCAACAGATAGAGGTAAAGTTCCTCCTTGATTTTCTGCTGACGTTCCACCTCTGTGACGGCCTTGTTCTGTGTCGGCATACTCGAGATACGGCTTTGGGCACGCTGTTCCTGACCACGAGCGCTACGCAACTTGGCATTGATGGAATTGACCACATTGTTTACCGACGAGATGATGGCGGCACGAGTCGACTGAAGATTCTGCTCATAGTTTTTCACACCCGGGTTGTTGGGACCTGCTGTGTTGAGCAATTTCTGGTAACCCAGCATTTGCTGGTTGTAGTTGGCGATAAGCGTCTGGATGCCTCCATCGCTGATAGCGATGTTGGCAGGAATGAGGTCGTTGTCGTTAGCAGGATTGGAGATATAATCGCGAATGGCCTTTGCCAACTCGAGTTCCGTGCTCAACGCCACCACATCCTCTGCATAACGGGTGCTGGTTTGAAGCAGGAGGTTGCTGGCAGCCGCTTGGTCGGCCAAATTGGATTGCTGCTGTAGCGCTGCCACTTGTGCGTCAACTGCACCAAGCTCACCACTAATCAGAGCGATACGCTCCACGATGAAGCTCTCGGTCTTTTGCGCCACACGATTCTTGTCGTTAATCACATCCTCGTTGTAAACAGCAATCAAGGTATCGATGATTTCCTGACAACGACGCTGGTTGCGATCAGAGAATGTGATGTTGATGATGGACGACATCTTGTCGGCACGTGCCACTTGCAATCTGCCGATAAGACCACGTGCGGTTGTGTAAGCAGGCGAATGGCTCATATCGTATGTGACACCAATATCCGACTTGTTGAAGAAACGGGTCTTGTCAACCGAGAAAGTGACATTTTTGTCAAACTTGACCAACTGGTTATAGGTGGCCACCGTCTTGTTTCCCTTGGCCTTCTGTCCATTAATCCTCACCACACGGAACTCATACTTCGTGTCGTCAATCGGGGTGACCTCGATGGTGATAGAGAACTTGTCCTCTCCAACGACATTGTTGTAGACATTCAGTTCCAAAGGACTGTTCTTGAAGTATGTGGTCTTGTTGAAGAAGCCATTTTGGGTGCATGTGTTGTTGAGCCCTAACCGACGCACCACGTTGGTCATCAGCGGAGATGACTTGATGATATAGATTTCGTTTTCCAAACTACCGCCGCCACTTTCCATACCCATCTGCTGGAACACAGCATCCATATTCTGTCCGCCATACGATTTCTTGTTGCCATCATCGCGGAGCAAGATTCGAGCCGACTGGGTGTAGGTCTTGGGTTGCATCTTGTAGGCAACCGCAGCAATCATCAGGCAGACAAAGACCGAGATGACGAACCAGTACCAATTGTTGATGACAATGAACACAATGTCACGAATCGAAATACTGCTTTCGCCTTGTTGTCCGTTGCCGTTCGATTGCACGTTGATGTTTTGATTATTATCCATAACAGGGAACTATTATGATTGTTTGTATAGTTATTTGCTCTATTTGTTCGAACTGTTTGCCTGACGAATGATTCTCGATGTGTTAGCCATATAGTATATGGACGTGAACACCGTGCTGACCAACGACACACCGCTCGAGATATAGGAGATCAAGGCAGGGTCGCGGCTGGCCAGTTTCTTACGACGCATATTGGGTTCCACATACACCACATCGTTCTGATGCAGATAGTAGTAAGGCGAATTGAAAATATCTTTCGACGTGAGGTCGACCTCGCCCACAATGCGTTGTCCGTTTTCCTCGCGGACAATAGTCACGTTGTAACGCTGTCCATAGATGGTCAAGTCGCCCACCATACTCAACGCCTCGAAAATGGTGAGGCGCTCGCCTTCGATGTTGAGCCAACCCGGACGGGTGACATCTCCCAACACGCATACCTTGAAGTTCATCAATTTCACCGTCACACGGGCGTCATTGATGTGTCCTTCTTGCACCAAACGTCTTTCAATCAATGCTTTCAACTCGTTATGAGTCATTCCGGCCACATGAATTTTTCCCAACACGGGGAAGAGAATGTCGCCGTCGGCATTGACCAAGTAACCCGACACAGCATTGCCACCCGGGTTCAAGACAACACCCGTGTTTGTGGTTGCAATCTTGTTGGTTTCTTGGTTGAAAGGAATGGTTGACGACTGCTCGAGACTTTCGACATAGATGCCAAGCAGGTCGTTTGCCTGAATGCCTTTCGAGAATTCAGCCGACACAGCCATCGCCGAGTCGCGAGTGGCATCGTGGATGTATGCAATCTCGTCAACTGATTTGCATGAGGAGAACAGCAGTACGACAAGCAGCGTGAGAAAAAGACCTCTTTTCATATTTGCATTATTTTATTATTCTTTTCTTACAAAAACAACTAATCAGCATAAAATCAACAATTATCAAATGACAACTGTTCCATTTTAAGCATCCTAAAACTTTGCAAAGATACAAAATAATTGTTTCCCCAATCATTTTTTTCTCTTTTCTTCCGTATTTTTCCCTTTTTGTCATACAACAACCTCGCGAAAAAGGGTCCTATCGGAGTACAAAATTGAGAGGCAAAAAATGAAATTCCAACTCTGATGTAACTCTGACCTAACTCTAACCTAAGTCTAACTTAACACTAACTTTAAAAAACAAATTTATTCAGCCAACAATATAATCGTTTTTCATTCGTTAACAAACACAATTTAACAATTGTATGATAGAAGCATTTATCCCTGCGGCAGGATTGGGCACCCGACTCAAGCCATTGACCGACCACAAACCCAAAGCGTTGGTGGAAGTCGACGGAAAGACGTTGCTCGAAATCACCATCGAGAAAATGGAACAGCTTCATGCCCAACGTATTGTGGTTAATGTGCATCATTTTGCCGACCTAATGACAAAGTACATCCAAGAACGCGATTGGGGTGTGGAAGTGCTGATTTCCGACGAGAGCCAACAACTGCTCGACACCGGCGGCGGATTGAAACATGCCGAACCCTTGTTCGGCGGCGAGCATAATATCCTTATTCACAACGTCGACGTGCTCGATGCGATTGACTATGATTGTCTTTTCGATTTTCATAATCGCAACAACGCATTGGCCACTTTGGCCGTCAGCAATCGTCGCACTTCCCGTCTCCTTCTCGTCGACAGCGAAGACAGATTGAAAGGATGGACGAACACCCATACGGGAGAGACCCTTCCTGCTCAAACCGACCCCTCGCGTTTCCAACACCTGGCGTTCAGCGGTATCGCTTTAATTAATCCTCTATTGCTCAAAATGCTGCCAAAAGCGACCTCCCCCTACCCCATCATCCCCGAATATCTGCGTTTGTCCAACCGCGAAACCATCACCTGCTTTGAACACGACGCCAACGAGTGGCTCGATGTGGGGAAGCCCGAGACAATCACTCACGCAAGCGAAATGCTCCGTCGCACTCGACAAGACATTTGACAAACAACACTACTTGCTTTCTTTATGAGCACCTTTCTCCAAAAAATAGCACAACAGATAGTCGACGAGAACCCAAACGGATTGCTCGACGTAGCTGTGGTGTTCAACAACTGGCGTCCCAGCCAATTCCTCACCAAGGAACTCACCGCGTTGCATCGAGAGCCGTTTTTCCTACCCTCGATACTTCGTATGGACGACATCGTCTCCACGCTTTGCAAATGCGAAACGGTACCGCACGAGTTTCTCCTTTATGAGCTTTACCGCACTCACGTCAAGTTAAACGAAACGAAAGGTGAGCCGACGGAGCCGTTCGAGGATTTCCTCTCGACCGCCGAAGTGATGTTGAGCGACTTCTCGGAAGTGGATCTCTATATGGCCGACGCTCAAGGTCTCTTCGACAATCTCTACGAGTTGAAGAGCATCGGAGAATGGAGCATCGAAGGGAAACCTCACTCCGATTTCCAGGAACGTTACCTCGACTTCTATCATTCCCTTTATACCTATTATACAGAACTAAGGGCCAATCTGTCGAAACAGAACAAAGCTTACTCGGGAATGGCTTACCGAATGGCGGCGGAAAAGGTGTCGGAGTCATCCGATTGCATCAAAAACGAATTGAAGTTTCAGAAGATCTACTTCGTCGGTTTCAACGTCACCTCTCGTAGCGAAAGTGTCATCATAAAGAAATGTATCGAGGCAGGCATTGGACGACTCATCGTCGACGGCGACGCCTATTACTTCGAGAACGACGACCAAGAGGCAGGTCGTTTCTTACGAGAGAACCGAAAGATGTTCGGCTCTGTCATCGGCAATTTCGAACACAACTATCGCAATTTGGAGCGAACCATCAATATCATAGATTGCCCCTCCGATTTGATGCAAGCCAAATATGCTGGGCAACTGATTGAGCAACAACTATCGAACAAAGCTGTTGACCTTACCCGCAACGCCATCATTTTGGCCGACGAAAGCCTGCTGATCCCTGTGCTCAACTCGCTCCCCGCCACAAACACGGGCATCAACGTCACGATGGGATTTCCCTTCGAGATGACAGCCATACACGCATTGGCCACCAAACTCTTCTCGCTCTACCGCAACGCCCGCGACAACACTTTCTATCATCAAGATGTCACCAGCGTGATAAACGATGCGTTCCTCTTCTCCCTACACAACAACAATAGCCTTTCGAAGAAACTTGCACAGCAACAACAAACAGAGAAAAAAGTCTATCTCGGTTGGGACGACATCTTGAGGATTGTTGATTCGGCAGAAGCATCCCTTGCACGAACAATCAAACAGGTGTTCATGCCCATCTTCGAAACGGCGGACAGTCATCCCGTCCATCTCTTGGAGACGTTCCATCAGATTGTTATGTTGTCGTCAAAGCAGTTTGTATTAATCTCCAAACCCACCAACCAACAGACGTTGGAGCAAGAGGAGCTGATGACCTTCCACGAGATTGTCGAATACATCCGTTCTCTACAAAACGAAGACCATTTCATCAACAACCTGCCCACCTTAGAGAAAATCTACTCACGGTTGGCACGACGCCACAAAGTCACCTTCAAAGGGGAACCGCTCGAAGGACTTCAGATATTGGGAATGTTGGAAACCCGCAACATCGATTTCGACAACATCACCCTCCTTTCTGTCAACGAAGGCACTCTGCCTCAAGGCAGAAGCGGTAGCACCTTGATTCCCTTTACGCTGAAGAAAGCGTTCGGGTTGCCCACCTTCGAAGAAAAAGACGCCATCTATGCCTACCACTTCTACTGTATGTTGCAACGGGCGCGAAACATCAACCTGCTGTACAGCTCCGACACAGACGTTTCGGGCAAAGGCGAGCCGAGTCGTTTCATCCTGCAAATTGAACGAGAACTGAAAAGTTGCTTCGATCACATCAATATCAATCGAATTGTGGTGACGGGTGACAAAAAAGGAAAGACGAGAAATTGCGACATCGAGGTGGCGAAAACACCCGAAGTGATGAAGAAAATCATCGCCAAAGCCACCGACGCCAACCAAGGGCTCTTCCCCACATCTTTGACGACCTACATCAGCTGCCCCCTGAAATACTACTACCACAATGTCCTTGGAATCCGCGAGGACGACGATTTGTCCGATGATTTGAACGCCGCCGAGCTGGGCGAATTGGTTCACGACACACTCCAACAAATTTATCTCCCCGAGGAAGCTCCGTCGCCCTGCCACATCAGCATCAACCAACTGGAACAAGGCAAGAAAGAGGCCGACCAACTGGTGGAGAAAGTGATGCGAGAAAAAGTCCTTCACGGACGTCAGTTGGAGGGACGCAACCAGTTCTTGATGTCTGTAGCACAAAGCATGGTCAAATCGTTCTTGGAGAGGGAAATCAAGTTGATGCACGACCCGAAGTTCAGAGGTCTCACCATGCTCAGCGCCGAACAGGAGTATCGTCGTCCGCTCGACATCGAGGTAGGCGGGCAGCGGCACACGGTTTGCTTTGGTGGCAAGATGGATCGCATCGACCGCCTGACCCTCTGCGACGAAAAAGGTCATCCACGCACTTTTACACGCATTGTCGACTACAAGACAGGCAAAGTGAATCCCAGCGACTTGAACGCCGACAGCAAAAACTTGCAAATGGAGGGTTTGCAAGAGAAACGCATCCCTGAGAAATGGTTCCAACTGATGACCTACCTGTGGATTTATGCTGCAGAAAGAACCTCTTCGGAAGCCGAATCTTCTAACCTTCTACCAGGCATATACGCTCTTCAGAACCTGAAAGACAACCTGCTTCACGCCACCATCGACAAGCATGATGTGGACGACAGAGGAGTGGACGTCATCGAACCCATCTTGTCACAACTGTGCCAAGAACTGCTGAATCCCGACATACCCTTTGTCGCCAATCCGGCAAAGAATTCAGGCGCTTGCAACCATTGCGTCGCCAATTCATATTGCCCCAAAGCACAACTCTCCGAGTGGTAACAGAACACTCATTTTTATATAAAAGAATGACACTTATAAAAAAAGATGTATATTTGCAGTTCGTTACACTAAAGAACAGACCTGCCATAACAGGTGGTGCAACGAAGTGTATTTATTTGTAAATGAAAAAGAAATAAACAGTATTAATAATAATAAGCAGTTGGTCGCACAATTGTAAAAAAAGAAAAGTTTGCATGAAGAAATCGCTTTTTGCCTTGGTATTGGCCACAATCCTGCTGACTGGTTGCAGCGGGCTCTCGAAGATGAAATCTCAGAGCAACAAGATTCGCTATCAGGCAACACCCAACCCTGTTGAGACACGCGACGACAAAGTGGTGGTGAAATTCGTGGGTTCCATCCCCGAGAAGTATTTTGCCAAGAATGCCTGCATGTTCCTCCAACCCGTGTTCACATGGGAAGGCGGCTCCATCCCCCTCGACCCCATCACACTGAAGGGTGAGAACGTCAACGGCGAGGGCATCGCCGTCAGCTACGCCAACGGCGGACGCTTCACCTATCAGGACGAGCTGGACTTCAAGGCTGGCATGGAGACGGGTCGTGTCACGCTGACTCCCGTTGCCTACACCTCGTCGACCACCGACGACGAAGCCAAGTTTGCCGAAGAGGTCATCGAGAACGACCACGGCAAGGCTTTCGCCACGGTACTCATCTCGGACGGTGTGAACAACACGTCGGCCATGGTCGACATCCGCGGCAACATCTCCATCTCGCCCATCAACTACAACAAGACGCAGGGCGTGGTCGAGACGGCTGACATCTATTTCCCCAACGGGCAGTCGAACCTTGACTGGAACTTCTACCAGAACCGCAAGTACAACTCGCAGGCCCAGCTGGCCGACCTCAAACGCATCATGCTCGAAGAGGGTCTGCCCAAACAAATCACCGTCACCGGATGGGCTTCGCCCGAAGGCGAGGAGACCAACAACGTCGGTGTGTCGAAGAACCGTACCGATGTGGCCACGGCCCAAATCAAGCGGGTACTCAACGAGGTGCTCGACATCATGGCCAGCCGCGCCGACGTCCCCAAACGCGACATCGAGTACTACAAATACAACCTCGAGAAACAAATCATCATCTCCTCGCGTGCCGCCGGCGAAGACTGGGTGCACTTTGTGCTGATGGTCGAGGAAAGCAACCTGCAGGACAAACACGCCATCATCAACATCGTCGAGACGCAGCAGAACCTCACCAAACGCGAGCAGATGCTCCGCAACCTGGCGCAGACCTACTCGATTATCAACGACGAGATATTCCCCAACCTTCGCCGTGCACAGATTGCCCTCTACTACTCCGAGGCTCGCAAGACCGACCCCGAGCTGGCCAAACAAGCCACGCTCAATCCGGCCAAGCTGACCTTCGACGAGCTGATGTACGCTGCCTATATCAACTACAACTACGAGACTAAGCTGAAATACTACAAGTGGGCCACCGAGAACTACTCTTCCGAGTGGGCTGCTTGGAACAACGCCGGAGCCGTCAGCTTCTACTTGGGCGACTATGCCGAAGCCGAACGTTACCTCAACGTGGCTCGCGAAATCAACCCCCACAACCCCGACGTGCTTAACAACACCGGCCTGCTGTGTCTGGCTCAGAAAGACTACACGCTTGCCAAGTACTACTTCGAGGAGGCCATCCGTCAGGGCAGCACTGACGCCGAGACGAACCTTCCCATCCTCAACCTGAAGCGTGGCGACTACAAGGCTGCCGAGAAACAGCTGAAGAACAAGACCTGCAGCTACAACCTCGCCTTCGCCCAGCTGATGAACGACGAGACGAGCAACGCCATCCGCACCCTCGACTGCTGCCTCGACCAAAGCACCGATGTCAACTACCTGCGCGCCGTGGCCTATGCTCGCTTGGGCGACAAGTACAACTGCTTCGTGAACCTCAAGCTGGCTTGCGACGAGAGCTACGACTGCAAGGAGAAGGCCGCCGTCGACACCGAGTTCCGTGCCTACTGGGACGACGAGGGGTTCAAGGAAATCACACGGCTCTATTGAAATGCACACTGGTAAATAACGTATTTTGCGTGTAGGGGTCTCTTTCGAGGGGCGCCTACACTTTTTTTCAACGACATCATGAAAAGAAGCATCCCCAATCTCATCACCCTCGGCAACCTGCTCTGCGGAGTCGTTGCCACCTACTATGCCGCCACTGGAGACCTCCAGGGAGCAGCCTTTTTTATTTGCCTCGGTATCTTCCTCGACTTCTTCGACGGCATGGCCGCACGGCTGTTGGGAGTGGCCTCGCCATTAGGCAAGGAGCTCGACTCGCTGGCCGATGTGGTCACCTCGGGCGTGGCGTCGGGGATGATACTCCTCGAGGTTCTTGGAGCCAGCCAGCTTCCTTGGTTGAGATGGATTGGACTGCTGGTGCCGCTCTTTGCCGCCTACCGACTGGCGAAGTTCAACCTCGACACACGCCAAAGCCACAGTTTCATCGGACTTCCTGTCCCTGCCAACGCATTGATATGGGTGGGCGTGGCACTCTTCCTGGCTCCCGATTGTCCGCATCCGCAGTGCTGGGTCGAGGGCGGTGGTGGGTGGAATCCGCTTGTGGAAAACAATCTCTTCATTGTGGCACTCATCGTTGTCTCCCTCGTCACCGACGTGCTGATGGTCAGCGAAGTGCCCATATTCTCGCTGAAGGTTGACTTCAAGGACCTCTCGTGGCGAACCAACCGAGTGCAGTACATCTTCCTGATTGGATGTGTCGTGTTGGCCGTCCTTGGATTCGTCTTCACGCTCGACTGGCTCGTCCTGCCGCTTGCCATACTGTGGTATATCGTCTTGTCGCTTGTCACACAAAACAGTCATCATGCCGAATAATCCACGCGACATCGCCATCGAGCAATACAACTACCCCCTGCCCGACGAACGCATCGCCCGCTATCCCCTCGAGCGGCGCGACGAGTCGAAACTCCTTGTCTACAACAAAGGGGCAATCGCTGACACTCAGTTCTTCCACCTGCCCGAGCTGCTGCCGCAGGACAGCCTGCTGGTCTTCAACGACACGAAAGTCATCCACGCACGACTGCTGTTCCAAAAGAGCACCGGCTCGACCATCGAGATATTCTGCCTCGAGCCCACGACGCTCTCCATTGTCGACGCCTTCGCGCAGACCGAGCGGTGCGAGTGGACCTGCTTCATCGGCAACAACAAGAAATGGAAAGAGGGCCCGCTCGAACGCACCCTCGACATCGACGGACGCGAAGTCACCCTCAGTGCCCACCGCGGCGAGGCCGTGGGCAACACATGGCGGGTGACCCTCAGCTGGACAGGCCATTGTCCCCTGTCGGACATCATCGACCGCGCCGGCGTCATCCCCCTGCCGCCCTACCTGCGACGCGACGCCGACCCGTCGGACAACGAGCGCTACCAGACCGTCTACGCCCACCACCAGGGCTCGGTGGCAGCGCCCACCGCTGGATTGCATTTCACCGACCGTGTCTTCGGCGACCTCCGTTCGCACGGCATCGCCACCGAGTTCATCACCCTCCACGTAGGCGCTGGCACCTTCAAGCCCGTCACCACCGAACTGATTGGCGACCACTACATGCATCAGGAGCAGGTCATCATCACGAAAGACCTGATAGAGCAACTGCTGCGCCCCTCCACAGGCCGCCGCATAGCCGTTGGCACCACCGTTGTCCGCACGCTGGAGTCCTTATTCCTGATGGGCACCAAACTGTGCCTCTCCCTACCCTCCCCATTCCTCATTGAGCAG
>CAJOQB010000022.1 GCA_905236405.1 uncultured Bacteroidales bacterium | reverse complement strand
ACCTACCACGACCCCTGCGAGCTGGGACGAGGCTGTGGCATCTACGACCAGCCGCGTCAGCTCATCGCCGCCGCCGCCCACTTGGTGCCTACTCGCAACGAGCGAGAGCAGAGTCTCTGCTGTGGCTTCAACCTTGGCAACACCGTCACCACCCTTCAGCAACAAACCCTTATCCGCGACGCTGCCCTCGACAACCTGCTCGAGCCGCGTCCCGACCTCATTGCCACCGCTTGTCCCATGTGCAAGAAAGCCTTCACCCGTGCCTATTCGTTCCCTGTCAAGGATGTGGCCGAGATAGTGGCAAGCCAAATCAAATAACCGTACCATGGAAATACAACAACGATATTGGAACCAATACCAAAAAGATATTGCCGACGACCACTACTTCTACGAGCGTAGCTGTATCCGTCAGACCTTCTTCCCAGGTTCCGAGGCCGCCTTCCTCAAGATACTCCGCGACGAGCTGGGCAAGGACATCTGCGACAATCCCCACCAGCACACCTGTACTGGCATTGGCTACCACAGCGATGTGGTGCCCCTCGAGACCACCATGACCGTCGTTGCTCGTCTGTTCTCGCTGATGACCGAATGTGGCTACGAGAACTATGTCCCCTCGTGCGTCACCTCCTTCGGCGTCTTCAACGAAGTGCTCTCCAAATGGAAGGAGGAGCCCGAGCTCGAGGCCCGCACTCGCCAGTTCCTCTGGGAAGCCACCCGTCGCGAGTTCGACAAACCCAAGAACCTGGTCCATCCCAGCGATGTGGTCTACAAGTTCCGTTTCGACCTCAAGCCCCGTATGCGCTACCAGTTGGTCAACCGCTATACAGGCAAGCCCCTCCGCGTGGTCGAGCATATCGGCTGCCACTATGCCAAGATTTTTCCCGAGACAGGTGTCGGCAAGGCCGAGTTCCCCTATGTACTGGCCGGCATGATCGAGGCTTGGGGCGGCGAAGTGGTCGACTATCCCGAGCGTCGCCACTGCTGTGGCTTCGGTTTCCGTCAGTACTTGGTACGTGAGAACCGCGGCTATTCCGTTGCCAACACCCGCAAGAAATTCACCTCCATGGAGCCCTATGAGCCCGACTTTATCGTGGCCAACTGTCCAGGCTGTGCCATGTTCATGGACAAGTGGCAGTACACCATCGCCGAGATGGAGAACAAGACCTTCGACAAGGAGGGTTACGGCATCCCCGTGCTCACCTACGAAGAGCTCACAGGACTGCTCTTGGGCTATGACCCGTGGACCCTTGGCCTGCAGCTCCATCAGGTGCAGTCTGAGCGACTGATGGACAAGATAGGTATTGCCTACAACCCCTCCGAGAAATACAAAGGCATCAGCGGACGCATTCTCCCGCTGCCCGAACGCCCCGAACGATTGAAAGTCTAATTTCCGAAACATCACTGACCCCACCATGAAAGTAGCCATTATAGGCGCCGGCCCTGCCGGCATCGAAGCCGCCTCGCTCCTTGCCACCCAAGGAATCGATGTCACCCTTTTCGAACAGGAGTCTTCGCCCCTGTGTAACATCGCCGACAAGGCGTTCCTTTTCCCCGATTTCTCTGAAGCCGAACAGCTGGCTGTCACCCTTGCCGCCAAGCTTCGCCATCCGTCTATTCATGTCGAAGCCGCCACTCCCGTCGACAACCTCGAGCAGGAGGGCTCTCAATGGGTGCTCACCACCCGACAGGGGCAACGTCACCCCTTCGACCGAGTGCTCGTCGCCACCGGTTACACCCCCTTCGACGCTCGACGCAAGGAGGAACTCGGCTATGGCATCTATCCCGGCATCCACACCTCGATCGAGATGGAGCGGATGCTCAAGGAGCGACGTGTCGTCAACACCGTGGGCGACACCCCCCGTCGCATCACCTTCCTGCAATGTGTGGGCAGCCGCGACGAGAAGACGGGCAACCACTACTGCTCCAAGATTTGCTGTGTCACCGCCGTCAAACAGGCCATCGAGGTCCGTCGGCTGCTGCCGCAGACCGAGGTCACCCTCTTCTATATGGATCTTCGCATGTGGGGGCAGGGTTTCGAGGAGATGTATCGTCGTGCACAGGAGGAGTACCATATCCAGTTCGTCCGTGGACGCATCTCCGAAGCCTCCAGCACCTTTGACGGCAGGGTGCAAATCAAGGCCGAGGACACCCTCATGGGCTTGCCCCTCAAGATGACCACCGACCTGCTCGTTCTCATGGTCGGCATGGAAGCCTCGCAGGGCACTCGCACCCTGGCCAAAGCCTGCGGACAGTGTGGCGACTACGGTTTCTTCAAGTCCCTCGACCCTCAGTTGGATGACAATCTTACACCTCTGCCTCATCTATATGTGGCTGGCACCTGCAAGCGTCCCATGTCCATCAACGACACCCTCAACGACGCCCGCAGCGCCGCATGGCGACTACTGCAAGACTGACAGCAGAGTGGCGTAAAAGAAGCACCGCTACAACAGGCTGTTTTTCAGCTATGTTGCAGCGGTGAACTTCAAGGGGTGCTTTTTCGTTAGGCTTCGACGCATTCAATCTTCTGGGTCATCGTCTCGGCACCGGCATTCATGTCTTGAGTAACATTCATGTCCGAGCATTTGCCGCTCTTGATGGTCATTGTGGTAGTGGTGACCATGGGTTCCATGCCGGGAACACTTTGGGTGGTGGTGCATGAGCATTCTTTCTTGCAGCTCACGAAAGCGGTAACGCCCAAGATCATCATTCCAATTACAAAAAGCTTTTTCATTCTTTTTCTGCCGTGTTATCCTGTCGGCTCGTCAGTTTTTTTTTGATGTGCCTACTCTAAGTGACAGCAGTTTTCGGCTTCCCTGCTATAATGGTCAAACAGTTATTACTTCGAACAGCGTTTTAGCGTGTAGCGATGGATTTGTTCCAAGTGGTGGTGGCTGTACTCCTCGTGTTCGTTGTTGGTGTATTGTTCGATGACGAGGTTTTTCTTGTCGAGCGTCTTTATCGCATATTTTGCCACATTCACCCGGTCGTACGAGAGCAACAGCGAGTCACCGTCGATACGCCACTCGTAGCTCACGTTAGGGTTGTCAAACATACCATTGGCACAGTAAAGGTCGTTCATGTGCCACCGCATGGTGCCGTTGGCGTAGAACTCCAATGAGTCGTAGCCGATATAATTGGAGTCGGATGGCGTCATTGTCTCTTCCCACGACAGGCTCTCGTCCGTGAAGTCATGGCTCCAATGGAAAGCGGTCTTCACTTCCCATTGGCCGACAACCAGCTCGCTGTAGTCCTCCTTGCAGGCGGAGAAGGTGAACAAAGCGGCTGCCACAAAGAGCAGCACGGACGTTTTTTTCAATGTCTTTTTCATGTTGATGGTGTTATTAAAGTTTGAAACCTAACTTGATGGGATAGTACTGTTCGGCGATGGTCTCGTCGAAGACAGGCATCAGGGGCACTTGGACGAACATGGAGACCTTACGCATGCCTATCTCGAAGCGGAGGTCGCATTTGACGGGGTTCATCCATTGGCTCACCGACTGGACGATGGTGCCGTCGCCCGTGTTGTTGTTGACCGTGTACTTCATGCCGCTGTGTTTGCCCGAGAGGGTCAAGCCAGGGATGGCAGCCACCGAGCAGGTGAACCGCCGACCGTAGTCGCGGCTGCGGTAGGTGATGGTGAAGGGCATGGTGACATAACGGGCCACCAGCTTGGTCGACACGGGTTGCGGGGTGGGGGTGTAGAGGCAGTTGGTCAGCGGGACGATGCTTCCATATCCGCAGAATCCCGAGGGGGTAAGGACGATGTCGGGGTTTTGGAACTTGTAGACATCGCTCTCGTAGCCCAGTCCCAGTTTCACCTGCCAGTGGGGCACCATGACAAAGGCATAGTTCCATTCCAGCTGGTAGGAGGTGAAGGTGGTGTTGAGGGCCGAAGCGCCGTGGGTGCCTGTCAGACCGCTGTAGGGAGCGTCGCCCCAGTTGGTGAAGGCCCACAGGAAGTCGATGTCGCTGCGGGCGGCAAAGCCGTAGCCTACCTTTTTGCGGAAAGCCTTGTAGTGTTCCTGCATCGTTTTGTTGTCCGTCGACTTGTCGGAGAGGGCAGAGAGGGCGTCGCCGAAGATGGTGGCGAGGCTGTCGATGCTGGCACGGCCAGAGGAGTCGAGGTTGTATCCAAGTTCGTTGAACAGTTCCTCGAGCGACTGCACCACCTTGTCGTTGCGGTAGGTGCTGCCAAAAAGGCCGTCACGTTTCAGCAGGGCACTGTCGCCGCTGTAGGTGGCATCGCTGATTACTTCGATGTGTTGGCCGTCGATGACGGTGTCGATGTGGATGGAGAACACCCGGGTGGTGTCGTTGTTTTGGGCGTTGAGACCCGTGGCGAGGCCGCACAGGACGGCCATGGTAAACAGTAAGCGTTTCATGTTGTTTGGTGTTTATCTTTTGTTGTTAGAATTTAATCATAAAGCCGGTTTCGACGGGATAGACCTTCTGGCTGTTATTGACAAACAGGGGCTGCGTGGACATCTGCACGAAGTAGCGGAGCCGATCGCCGCCCAACGAGGCACGGACATCCAACCGGAAGGGGTTGAGGATGGACTCGATGCTGTGGTTGTAGAGGTCGTAGTTCCTCGTTCCCGAGGCGTACACCTGGTACAACCCCGTTCGTTTGTTGGTGTAGTTGTGGCCCAACATCAGCGTCAGGTCGGCAGAGAACCCCTGTGTACGGGTGCGGTACTCGACAAAGTAGCTGAGGAAGACCGCCTTCACCCGCAGCAGCGTGCTCTCGTAGCCTGTGGGGTCGGAATAAAGCCCGTTGGTGGTTTCGTTGAAGTTGACGCTGTAGTTGGAGAACACAAAGCGGTTGTTCATCAATCCCACCCCTGTGCCAAGACGCCAGTGGGGGGTCATCAGCCAGGCATACTCCAAATCGATGGAGAAGAAGCGGCTGAAGAAAGTCAGCTGGTAGACAGCATCCTCCAGCACAGGGTACGACAGGCCGTTGAGGGGCTTGTCGCCCCAGTTGCTGAGGCCGAAAGCCAGGTTGATACGGCCACGGTCGCTGACCGAGTAGGTCTTTCTGGCCGCTTTCTTGGTGTTCTTGTCGTCCAGCACGTTCCATCCGTTCTCGGTGAAGTTGTCGGCGGTGCCTTTGAAGATGGCGCGACCTTCGTCGTAGTTGAAGGCGGTGCCCAGAATCCAGTTGCCGCCCAGCGTGACATAGCTGACGTCGTGGGCGTTGATGATAAACTTGTTGCCGCTGGTCTTGCCCAGATTGGCCGTGGCTTCGTTGGCACAGTTGGCTGTGAGGCTTTTGATATAGCTCTTTGTCATGATGTTGAGCGAAGCGATGTCGTTGACGTTGAAAGTGGCTTCGTCGGCCACAATGCTCCCGAAGAGCGCTGTCGAGCCGTCGACTAACGAGCAGGAGAGACGGTCTGTCAGCAGGGTGGTGGTGCCGAAGTTCAACTGGGCTTCCTCCGAGACTGCCAACGACAGCTCCTTGCATCGCAAGGTGTCGCCCGACGCACTCAGTTGCGAAAGCCCAGATGCCTCGATGGCGAGCCGCTCGATGCGTTGCCTGCCCACCTGCAGTTTCACCGAGCTGGCGTCGTTCAGATGGATTTTCCTCAGACGGCGGCTGTCGACGTGGATGCAGAGCTCTTCCTGCAGGTTTCCCACTTGGAGGGTGCCGTTGGCATAGAGTACAATGTCGTTGTCAATCAACCGTTGGGTCTCCACCCACGAGGAGGTGTCTATCACGATTGTCGCCATGGCGTCGTCTTTCACCACGATGGTGGTGACCTCTTTGTCGATGGGCTGCACATAGCGTTTCTGTGCCTGTGCCAAACCTGTGGCCAAACAGAGAATGGTGATGATGATGAGGTGTTTCATATGCTGATGGTGTTATGAGTTCTGGTTGTTGATGGTAAACTTGCGAAGCGTCAGCGTGATGGCATTCCATCGGTTGGCCACCTGTTCGCGACGGTAGGCTATCAGTTGTGCCTCTTCCGAACGGTTCCAGCGGCGTTGCAGGTCGAGCATCCACTTGGAGGGCAGCGGCGACGGATATTCGTCGCTGATGGTCACCAACCGGTCGGTGAAGGTGGTGAATTCCAGCGTGTCGTCCGTGTAGCGTACCAGTCGGTCGGTCACGATGGTGGACTCGTCGGGCTCGGCCATAGCCAATGCCGTCTCACGGAGGGGGTAGGGCTCCACGACCGCAAAAGTCTCCTCGTGTTTCGTCTCCTCAGTCATGACGAGGATATCGTCGGGTACTTGTTCATCGATGCGTGGAGTGGGTTGGGGAACAGCCTGTTGCACGGTGTGATGTGCCGGACGGGCCACCGATGGAAGGGAGGCAGAGGGAACGTCGGGTGCGACGGGATTGACGGGCTCCATTCGGTTCTGTGCCACGACGATAGGCTCTTCCGTCGATGCGGT
>CAJOQB010000021.1 GCA_905236405.1 uncultured Bacteroidales bacterium | reverse complement strand
GAAATAAGTGCATCCAAAAGTTAAAACGCTTGTTTGAGAAAAAAGTTTTCCGTATGACGCCCTTCTCGACCTCCTTCCAAAACCCTCCTCGGAGGGTCGGAAAAACGAAAAATGGAGCCTTAGGTGGAGTGAATAATGGAGGAGTGTTTTTGTTCCTGCAAAGCTGAAAAAAAAGACCTCTTGGTGGTTGAAATAGTAAAATTTTTTCACGCTGTATATCTGTCAGTTGTGGGAATCATCCAAAATTATTTTGTTAAAATGTGGCGGTGTTTTGGCACTTGTGCGTTATTATAGGTAAAAGTTATTGCTTTTTTCGGCAAACTATGCCCTGTTATGAAACTAAGTTATCGACATCACCAGCAGAAGCTCCACGAGCAGTTGTTCCTGAAAATGCTCGACACCTATCGTCACATGCTCGACACGATATGTCTCAGGAGCTTCCCCGAGGACACGGCTTCCCAGAAAGAGCTGTACGACGAGATAGTGTCCCACCTCTGGGAGGTCCACGAACGGCTGGTTCCGCCCCGTCTGTTTGCCCGGGCGTTGTCCGTGTCCCCCACCTTCCATCTGAGCGACGGCACCGAGGTCGAGGTCGTCGACATCCCGCGGGACAAAGCCGAGCACACCGGTTCCTCCTCGCCCCCTGCCACGGTAGACCAGCTGCTTCTCAGCCGAAGCCGCCTTGTGTACACCATCGCCCGCAACAAAGCCATCGACCACTACCGGCGCTACCGCTGCCGACGGTCGCTGCTGTCGGTTGGGGATGTCGACAACGTCGTTCTCCCCGACGACGAGCGGAAGGAACAGACAGCCCTCCTCTACAGCATCATCGACAGCCTTCCCTCGGAGGACAAGACGCTTGTCGAGCATCATCTCGACGGACTCTCCAACAAGACCATCGCCGACCTCACCGGCATGTCGCTCCGCACGGTGGAGAGGCATCTGAACCGCATCATTTCATCAATCGTGGAACAAACAAAGAGACAGTACTATGAAGAATGACTATACCCAGTCCGATTTCGACCGTGCGTGGGAGGACCTGAAAGAACAGTGGCCCACGCTCAAGGCACAGACCCCCTCCTTCGCACCCCCGTCGTTCAGTAAGCTCCGTCGCAGGCAGCGGTTTGGGAAGCTCCGCCGTCTTTTCGAGGTGTTGCTCCTGCTCTACGGCGTCTATGTCGTCGTCGTGCAGTTTTGCCATATGCCGTTGTTCGCGTCGCAGGGGCTGCTCGCCTTTGTCTATTGGGCGAACCTTGCCCTCACCCTGGCGGCCCTGTATGTCTGTGCCGTCTGGGTCTATTGGCACAACATGTGCCGCGACCTCCTTGTCCCCACCGACCTCTATGTCTACCGGCTCAACCGCCAGCAGGCCGCCAACCGTCGGTTGCTCGTCACCTCCCTGCTGCTGGCGCCCCTCCTCTCGTTCACCGTTGCCGTCACCGACACCTGGGTGGTCGAGTCGACGAATCTCCTTGCCCCCTCCATCCTTGCCGCCCGTTGGGACGAGCTTGTCGTCGACATCCTTGTCCCCACCGCCGTCTGCTACCTTATCCTGATTGGCTCCTATCGGCACGACAAGCGACGTATTGCCGCCCTGAAGGAAGAACGCATTAAATCAAACACACCTATTGTTTAACAAATAAATTTATTCAAGATGAAAACAAGTAAAAAAGAAAACAAAAAACATGTAGCAAGACGGTTTACCGTCGTGGCTTTGTCAGTCCTCCTCGCCTCGCAGGCAGTCCTGTTCTCCGGATGTGAAAAGCAGGATGATTCTGTGGTTCCTGCAGACCAACAGTCCGCCACTTTCGAGAGCGGCAACACAAAAATCATTCCTGTGACTCATGCGGTTATCTACGGTTACCGTTGGCTCAAGTCGAAAATCAAGAAGAACGAAAGCACCTCTGCCGACACAGGCGGTTCGAACTCCGACGCGATGCCAGGCACGAGTTATGTCACCAACATGTCGATGCTGGACGTCCTGTCCAATGAGTGTGCCACCAGCGACGACAACTTTGAGAATGCACCCTACGACAATGTTGTCGAAGGCTACTTAATGAAGAGCGATAGGGGCATCATCTACGGCATCGACTACATTCGCAACTCCACCGAGGCCAACTGGCTCTTCTCGAACGACACCCTCTCGTTTACCGACACCATTACCATCATCAACCCCATCGTCCTCAACGAGATGGGATTGGAAGACCCCCTCTACATCGTCGGCGACTATCCTGTCTACGACGACGGACAGTATTACTTCATCATTATCCAGTAACCTGCGGACAGCGAAGTGTTGTTCGTGCTAAACTCAAGATGCCATGAAGTTCATATGAGAAAGCCCCGCACAAGACTCTGTGTGCCGTTGTGACGGGGCTAACAAAGAAAGGGTGCACTCGCAGGGAGGGCGGTAAATCAAAAAAACACTAAACCCGCTCTTCCCTGCCACTCTGCACCCGAGGCACCGAAGGCCAAGCCTCACAAATGCCAACAACATAACGTGAGGCGGCAAAAAGTATTGTGTGAGGGGATGCACAGCCCTCGCAACGATAGAATCAAACAATGTGCAGACAGAACGGGGTTAACTCCCCAAGATACTAACAATCAAAAATAGAATAATAATGAAGAAAATATTCATATCAATGGCTTTTGTTGCATTTTCGTCCTTTGTAAATGCACAAAACCCCCTGCCAATCGAAATGTCATATGACGCGGCAGGAAACCGTATTACACGCAAGGTGATGCAAGTCTCCATGATGACAAGAGGAGACAACGACTCGACATATTACCTCGACAGGATGCATTCCATCCAGTTGAAAGTCTATCCCAACCCCACACAGGGAAAGGTTTGTATTGAGATGCAGGGCGTGGAGGAAGGAATGGATAGCCGCATTCTCGTCTTTGACAGTCAGGGACGTAAAGTCTATGAGAACGAAAGGCAAGGGGACCGGCTGGAGTTGGACCTGTCCGAGTATCCCGCAGGATACTATATGGTCGAACTATCGGCCAACGGTGAACGCACTACATGGAAAATAATCAAGAAATAGGAGGAGGGGATATGAAACGCATAAGATTGTTTTTCCTTGTCGGGCTGTTCATTATTGCCTCCAAGGCCACAGCCCAACCCGTGTCCATACCTGCGAAAGTGGACGTGTCCGCCATCGGCACGGCGACCTATGCCATCCCCATCGAGGTGGTTCCAGGCACCAACGGACTGCAGCCCAACCTTGCCGTCGTGTACAACAGCATGTCCGGACTTAACGTTCTCGGACAGAAATGGGGACTTCAAGGCATCTCGTCGATAACCAGGGTTCCACAATCCGTTTTTTTTGATGGTAACATCTCGCCCGTGACATACGACACCACAGACCGCTATGCATTGGACGGCAACCGCATGGTTCTGTTCTCAGGTTCATCGTACCAAAGTGCCAACGCTGTCTATTGTTTCGAGACGGAGGATTTCTCGCGAATCACCAAGACGGGTTCCGCCAGCAACTACAGCTTCGTTCAGACGCTCCCCGACGGCAGCAAGGTGGAATACGGACGAAGCAGCCAGTGCCGGCTGACGGTAGACAACGGGAAGTACTTGTCGTGGATGGTTGAAAGGGTGATCGACGTCAACGGGAACTACATGAAATACTATTACCAGCAGAGCGATGGTGAAATATGGGTCAGCCATATCGACTACACCATCCTTTGCGACGGGACACCTGCCTACGCCAGCGTCATATTCGAATACGAAACGCTCACCCACCCCAACGACGGCTATGTCAGCGGCCATAGAGTACGCCAAAGCAAACTCCTCAAGAACATCGTTGTCAAACACCAGGGGTCACAGGTCCGCAAGTATTCCTTTGCTTATGACACCGACATGGCCAACGAACGTCTGTCGTCCGTCACGCTTTACAGCAGCGACAACGAATTCATGACGAGGACAAACATCGGATGGAACACACCGCCCGCGACGATGACAACCGACGAAAGCATGTCTTTGCTCTCCGGCGGCAGTCGCGCAGTCGCAGGAAATTTTGACGAGGACAGAATATATGACATATTTGCTGTCGACAATGGCAACCATCCCTATGTCATTCGACGGACGAACAATGGGTCGTCGTTTGCAAGGACGGATATCAGCAGCCCGTTCCCCAACATTCGATTCGACAACCTGACTGCGTGCGACATCGACGGCGACGGTGTGGACGAGGTGGTTTTCAGGGATACCGTCAGCAAAATTCATTACTCCATAGAGATTACCACGTCCGGATTGTCCACCCCCTCTGCTGTTTTCCCGTACAATGCCGGTGGTCTGATATGGGGCGATTACGACGGCGACGGGATTCTGGAGCCTGTGGCGTTTTCGGGCAACAGCAATTATATAAGTTACAAATGGTTTGAAGGCACAAACAATGGTGCTGCCACACTTTCAAATTACTACGACAAATGCCATGCGGGAGACTTCGACGGCGACGGGAAGACAGACCTGCTGTTTCTATACGGCAGCAACAGCGACATCTATACATACAACATCAGAACAGCTGCCTGGACGAGGATAGAGACTGATGGTTTTCCCAACACCTACCAGTACCTTGTCGTGGGCGACTTCAACGGTGACGGAATGTCCGACCTGCTCTTTCTCCCCAACAACGAGACAAACTGGAAACTGGCCATTCGCAAAGGGAAGAACAGCTGGACCTTGCAGATTGTGTCGGAGTTGGACGGCACCCACGAGGCGAACAATATCCACAAGCCCCTGTATGTGCCAGTGGTCTGCGACATCAACGGTGACGGCAAGAGCGACATCCTTCAGCCCGTTGCCAACAACACCGTCAGGTACATCATTTCCGACGGTTGCCTGAACGATGTGTTCCAGTATTCGACGTATGGCGGTTTCTCACTTGCAAACGGACAGAAACTGTCCGAAAGGCATTTCTCTATTGGTGACTTTGACGGCAACTGTATCACCGACATCCTGTTCTTCAATCCCGGCAACGGAGGCGCGGCAGGTTCCGTCAAGTACTTTTACAAAGGGAACTTCCCCGGCTACTATGTAAACAGGATATCCGATGCCTATGGCAAGGAGACAAGACTGGAATACAGCACCATTTCCCTTATGCCCAACCGCTATACCGGCACTGGCATGAACTGGATGCCGATGCCGTTGGTCAAGAACCTTGTCGTTTCCGACGGATTGGGAGGTTTTGACACCACCAGGTTCTATTACGGCCACGCACAGTTCGACGCTGACAAGCACCAGTTCATCGGCTTTGGCCTGTTCGGTATGAAGAACAATAACAAAGTCTCCGAGACATTCTTCTCCCGTGTGCCCAGTGACAACAACGCCACCTTCGCCATGATGATGCCCGACAGCGTGGTGAACTACATCGTGCCGGCACCTGTCACCTTGACTTATAATCCCTACTTTAACGGCATGGCCCATCTCATTCCACCCGTCGAAGACAAGCTGGTTTCCAAGACTGTCAATGTCAACAACAGCGTATTTCGCACCAATGTCTCGGGCAATGTCACTTTCCTTCCCTACACGTCGGTCTCCACGGAATACGACTACCTGAAGAACACAAAGGACACAAGACAGGTGCAGCTGAACAACGGCAACTGGCGGCCTGTCCTGCAAGACACATGGTCGGGCTACATCACAGGTTCCACCGACGAGCCTGTCCGCCAACAAACCAGT
>CAJOQB010000020.1 GCA_905236405.1 uncultured Bacteroidales bacterium | reverse complement strand
GCGCCAGGGGCTGCCGTTGGCTTTGCAGCCGCGGGCCGTTACCTCGCCGCCTACGTCGATAAGGTAATCCTCGATGCCCAGGCTGTCTAACATATGGGCCAGCAGGTCGACGGCGTAGCCCTGTGCAATGGCGTTAAAGTCGAACTCGGTGTCGGGGTCTTTCTCCGTCAGGCGGTGGCAGTTGACGGTAAAGGGTGCGTGGGCAGCTTGCAGCATGGCCTCCAGCGTCGTGCTGTCGGGTTCGCTGCGTTCACGGAAGCTGAACCCCCAGGCCTGCACGATGCGGCCCACGCGGCAGTTGAAAGCGCCACCGGTATAGTTCTCGATATAGATGGAGTTGGTCAGCAGAGGGTAGAGGATATCGTCGAGGCTGTCGGTGAGGTTGGCGTTGAGGCGTCGCAGCAGCGAGTGGTCGACCCACAGGGAGGCCGAGCGGTCGAAGTCGGCCAGCAGCGAGTCGACAGCGGGCTGTAGGTTGCGTTGCTGCGGGTCGTAGTACTGCACGCTGTAGTAGGTGCCCTGGGCCTCGCCATAGAGGCGCACGGGTTCTGCGTTGCGGTGGCAGCTTGTCAAGGCTGTCATCAGCAAGAGGGGTATTAAAAAACGTCCGACACCGGGGTGCCGGACGTTTTGATTGTGAGTCACTGTATTCATTTATTTATTGACAATGAATGTGCGGGTAGTGCTGTTGCCATCGGTGCCCATGATGCGGAGGGTGTAGTGGCCCGTGGGCAGGCTGCCGAGGTCGAGCACGAGGTGGTTGCTGTTGCCGTTGCGGGTGATGACCTGCTGACCTACGGTGTTGTAGATGACTACTTCGCTGATGCCTTCAGCGCTCTCAAGGTTGAGGTAGCGCGAGGTGGGGTTGGGGTAGAGGTTGACCTGCAGACCCTCGGCATCGTCAATGCCCAAGTTGGTGGTGATGGTAATCCAGTTGGTGGCGGTGCAGTTCTTGTAGCTGGTAGCCTCGAGGCGCACGTCGGTGTTCTCAGTGACGGCGGGCACCACCAAAGAGTCGGCATGGGTGGACTGCATGGCGTTGTTGATATACCAATTATAACGTTTAATGGACTCGCTGGGGATTGCGTGGAGCACGGTGCCGTCGTTGGGGATACTCAGAGCCCACTCGCCGGTGATGGTGACTATGGGCGTGGGGTTAATGGTGAGCACCAGGTGGGCGGAGTCGTCGCAACCATCAGCGTTACGGCCCAAGCGGATGTATTTGTCGACGGAGTGGGTGTAGTAGGTGGAGTCGACAGGCCAATAGAACATGTCGCAGGCCTGGGTGTCGGTGGTGGTAATGTTACTGTAGTTGACGACGATGTGCAGGCGGACGAGGGAGTCGAAGCAGGCGTCATAGGTACGGTCGTAGGGGTCGGTGCTCAGAATGGTGTCGCAGCTATGATAGATTTTCGGAGTGTACTCGCCGTTGAGGAGAACTCTCACGTCATTGCAGCCGACGATGGTGTCGGGAGTCTCGGAACGATAGGCCATAACGGGCGACTTGATTTTGAGCTTGAGGGTATTGGCGGTGAGGCAACCTTTGCTGCTACGTGAATAGAGGGTGTCGCCGTTGTCGCTGACGGTGTAGTTACCGGTGGTGTTGAAGTAGGCGGTATCCCAGACCCAAGCGTTCTGGTTGAAGCGACGGAAACGGTAGGCGTAGTTGGTGTCGCAGATTTGCTTGCTGTCGTTGGCGGTCTTGGAGTAGAACTGCAGTTTCAGCACATAGTGGTCGTTGCAATGTGCCACGGTGTCGGTGAGGGTGACCACGACAGTGGTGTCGTAGTAGCTACGACCGGTGGCGTTATAATAGGTGTAGAGCGACGAGGCACCGGGGAAGGTGGGGTGTCCGCTGGTCCACCTAAAAATGGTGTCGCAGGAGTTTTCATAGGTGGTGTCGTACTCATGGCCGGTGTAGCTCAGCACACGGAGAGCAGCCAAACTGTCGCAGCCAGCGGCCACGGTGGAGAAGGTCTGATAGTGAACCTTGTTGGTGTCAGTGATGGTGATGTTGCCCCAAGTGTAGCGGCAGCCGGTCTGAGGGACGTCAACGACGGCGACCAGGGCGGTGTCGGTAAGGGCGTTGTCGATGGTGAGCTTGAGGGTGCGGTGGATGATGCACTCTGTGTGACCGTTGGCATCGGCGTGGTAGTTGCCGGTGGTGTCGGTGACGGGAGCCTGATCATAGTTGCCACTCGTGAAGATGGTGTCGCGCCAGGTGGGTTTATAGAAATCGCAGGCAGCGACAGCGGTGGTGTCGTAGCGGTGGCCACCGTAGGCATTGACCATGAGGGTGACGATGCTGTCGCATCCACCGGCAATGGTCAGCGTGTCGGTATGGGGCAGCAAGTCGATGATGGTGTCGGTCTTGGTGCCGTGCTGCCAGATGTAGGCGCAGCCACCATCGGCAATTTGAACCTGCTGGTTGAGATACTCGGGGTTGACGGTCAAATTGAGGCTGTAGTTGTAGTTACAGGTCGGGTCGGTCGCGCTGGTGATGTTGGTGTCGATAATGGAGACAGACTCGGTGTAAGTAGTGCCCCAGGGAGCGGTAAAGCTGCCGCACACCGTACGGGTGAGCGAGCTGTCGGTCTTGGCCAGGACTACAACCACCTTGATGATGCTGTCGCATCCCTCTAGAGGATGAATGGTGTCGCGGGCCGTCATGGAACGGGTGTAAGTCTTGTTGTTGAAGGTGGCAGAGCACTCGCCGAAGACCTCTTTGGTCACACGGTTGTAGAGGTCAATGCGGCCACCATTGTGATAGACCAGGACGAATGTGGTGTCGCCGTTGGTGTAGGTGACAGTGGTGTCACTGCTGTAGGTGGCATTGTCAATCCATGTGAAGGGGGTGCACGTCGAGGTGTCGAGCGTGACAAACACTCGGTCGGCATCGGCTTGAGCAAAGACTGTAGGCAGGCACACAAAGGCCATGATCAGACTCAATAATGCTTTTTTCATCTTGTTTAGTATCTGTTATTATTATTATTATCTTTACTATATGCTATTAATAATTAGCAAATTGTATCTACTTTCGCCTTTTTGTTTGGCGGGTAGAACAACGTGCAAAGATAATACTTTTTTTTTAAATGCGCGGTAATTTGTTAAAAAAACGGTTAATTTTTTATTTTTTTAACGCAGGATGAGTTCGACGATATTTTCCACATGTTGGGTGTGAGGGAACATGTCGACGGGTTGGATGCGACCAATCTGATAGCGTTCGCTGAGGAGCTGCAGGTCGCGTGCCTGGGTGGCGGGGTTGCAGCTGACGTAGACAATCTTGCGAGGTGCGGTCTGCAGCAGTTGACGGACGACGCTCTCATGCATGCCGGCGCGAGGTGGGTCGGTGACCACAACGTCGGGACGTCCGTTGGCTGCGATAAACTCAGGAGTGAGCACTTTGGCCATGTCTCCGGCATAGAAAACGGTGTTGTTGAATCCGTTACGCTCGGCATTGATGCGGGCGTCGGCAATGGCTTCTTCTACATACTCGATACCTACCACCTTCTTGACCTTTGAGGCAAGGAAGAGGGCGATCGTGCCGGTGCCTGTATAAAGGTCATAGAGAGTATCCTCAGGTTGCAGTTCGGCCAGCTCGGCAACAAAGCTGTAGAGACGTTGGGCTTGAGCCGAATTGGTTTGATAGAACGACTTGGGGTTGATGATGAAATGCAACTTTCTGTCTCCGGCCTCCATCTCTTCCTCGATGTGGTCATCACCAAGGTAGGTGTGTACAGTGAGGTCAGAGTATGAATCGTTCATCTTGTTGTTGATAATGTACTGAAGTGAAGTGATTTGCGGGAACCGTTCATGTAGCATGTCAAGCAGAGGGAAGAGACGGGCGTTGTCTTCTTCAGCCACCACCACGATGACCATCCATAGGCCTGTAGAAGTGTTGCGTATCACGAGGTTGCGCAGGAAGCCCGTATGGTTGCGGATGTCATAGAAGGAGAGCCCGTTCGTATAAGCATAATCTCTCACAGCCAGACGGATAGAGTTGCAGGGCTCGGATTGCAGGGCGCAGTGCTCGATATTGAGCACCTTGTCGAAGAGTTGCGGGATATGGAAACCAAGGGCACCTTGTTCTGGTTGGACATCGTCGGGATTGGTGCGCCAGGCACGGGTGGAGAATGTGAATTCCAGCTTATTGCGATAGTAGTAGATGTTTTCAGAACCGCAGATGGGGCGCATGCCGGAGCAGTCAATACCACCTAGCCGTTCGAGGTTGTCGCGCACCTGTCGCTGTTTGGCTTCTAATTGAGCAGGATAGCTCATTGTCTGCCACTTGCATCCTCCACACACACCGAAATGAGGACAGGCCTGTTCCACGCGAAGGGGAGATTGCCGATGGAAGCGTACGGCGTGCCCTTCGGCATAGTTCTTTTT
>CAJOQB010000019.1 GCA_905236405.1 uncultured Bacteroidales bacterium | reverse complement strand
TGCAGGCTCAGGTGAAGGCACAGAGCGAAGAGATTGCACGTTTGGAGAAACAGCTGGCCAACAAGGATGCCGAGCTCAAGGCTGCCAAGAAGAACAACACTGGCAAGACCAGCACCAAGGAGGTCAACGCCAAGTTGCAGGAGCTGCAAGCATTGTGTGACTCCTACGCAGCCGAGATCGCCCAGTTGAAGGCCGAGAACGCTCAGTTGAAAGCCGAGAACGCCGATCTGAAAAACACCATAGCCGAGAACGCCGCTGCCATTGCTCAGTCGGAACGTCTGAGCCACAAGATAGAGATGGCTTCGGTGTTGGTGACCAACAATCTGAAGGTTACCCCTGGCAAGAGCGTCTCCGGCACCGTGGTCAAAGAGACCAAGAAAGCTTCCCAAACCAAGGTTGTCAAGGTGGAGGGTGAGATTCTGCAGAACAATGTTATCGACCCGGGTACCATCACCATCTACTACCGCATCGCCAACGCTGCCAACCGTGTGGTGTGTGCCGGTATTGCCGACGACTTTATGTTCAACTTGAACGGCACTCAGATGCAGTTCACCGCTAAACAAGATATCGAATACACTGGTGCTGCCCGCAACATCCGTCTCATCTGGCGTACCAACGACCAGGTGACCCTCGAGCCGGGTCTCTACTGGGTGACTCTCTACGCCAACGGCTACGAAATCGGCAAGACGTCGTTCCGTTTAGTGTAACCATATTCATTACCATGCTGAGCCCTTTCAGAAATACGATGGCTGACATCCTTTCTGAAAGGGCTTGCCGTTACCTTTCAGAATACAGTCGATATGAGTAACCAACGAAGATATAACACCTTTCGTGGCATGTTTCCACGTTTTGTCTACGATAGTTACAGCCATCAGCAGATGGACGACGGATTACATCTCTCGTTTCGTTTTCTGTTGGGTGACAAGATTGTGTTCGAACCTACGGCCACCCTCCCTTGGCGACCTTTCTACCGGAATCGTCTGAGTCGGGAACAGTTGGATGTGTTGACGTTCAACATCGGCATGATTGAGTTGGTCAGCTACTGGAAAGCGGCATGCCCTCCCACGGTCGAGGTGCGTTGTGGAAAGCTGAGCGATGAGCAGGTGGCATTTTGGAAGAAGATTTACTACAACGGGTTGGGTGAATTCTATTATGTGAACAATATCAAGGACTCTTTTGAGGAGTTTATGCAAATAGAGAGCACAGGGACAACCGCTGTGCCACCCTTGCATCTTCCCGACAATCCGCTGTTGGAAGACAATTATTTGGTGCCTATTGGTGGCGGCAAGGACTCGGTGGTGACCCTCGAACGGTTGCGGCGACAGGGGCTGACGGTAAGGCCGTTGATAATGAACCCACGTGGCGCCACTACCGACTGTGCCTCCCAAGCCGGTTTCCCGCTCGACGAGGTGGCGGTGATTCATCGCACCATCCATCCCCGCTTGTTGGAGTTGAACAAAAACGGCTGTCTCAATGGGCACACTCCATTCAGTGCCATGCTGGCTTTCTACACGTTGTTGGTGTCGGCTTTGACAGGTGTGCCAAACATCGCCTTGTCCAACGAGTCGTCGGCCAACGAGTCGACGGTGGCGGGCACTAATGTCAATCACCAATACTCCAAGTCGTTGGAGTTTGAGAACGACTTCCGCCAGTACTATCATGAGTTCATCGCTCCCTATTTTGCCAAAGGCAGTTTTAACTATTTCAGCTATCTGCGTCCGCTGAGCGAGTTGCAGATTGCCATGCTCTTTGCTCAACAAAAGGAATACCACCCCATCTTCCGCAGCTGTAATCGTGGCAGCAAGACCGACAGCTGGTGCTGTCATTGTCCCAAGTGTCTGTTTGCCTACATTATCCTCTCCCCGTTTATCGCTCCCGAGGAGTTGCGAAAGATATTTGGTGCCGATTTGCTCGACGACGTCACGCTTCAGAAAGAGTTCTTGCAGCTCATCGGACAGGAAGAGACCAAGCCTTTCGAGTGCGTGGGTACTGTCAGCGAGGTGAATAGTGCATTGACCATGTGTATCGATCGATGGTATCGTGAACGACCATTGCCCGCGCTGCTTGTCGACTATCGTCCCCAACCTGTCACCACGCCCCTCGACACCCTCTATTCCGACCACAATGTCGACGAACAGCTGCTGCAGTATCTGCGACAGCAGGTTGTCGACGCTGCTTGTTCCAATTGTCAGAGATGATGAAAACGATTACGACATATAAGACGATAGGCACATTGTTCATGCTGTTGCTTATAGTGCCGTCGGTGCTATGTGCAGAGACAGTAGAGAGGGACAAACCTCCCCGCGATATCACCTGGAACTTGGGATTGACGGCAGGCACGGGTTACGGCTTGTTCCGAGACATGGGTGCCAGCCCTACCACCTTTCATGGAGCCATGTTCAATCCGCAGCTGACCGTCGAACGGTGGATGTTCGCTCCGATACGAAAAAACCGGATGTGGGTCACTATCGACGGTGGTGTGGGTGTCTATGCCAAAGCCCAATCGAATTTGCTACAGCTGCAGACCGACGCCGTTGCGGGGTTGGGCGTGATGGAAATGGGGTACGAACAGCAACTGTTTCAGCGTTCGATGTTCGTTAAAAATGTGAAGAATAAGCATAAATCGGACTCGCTGAACACCGTTTACAAAGGCTATTTGACCGTGAATCCCTTCTGGGGGGTCTCTCTCGACGAATACCTGTTTCTCTCTGCCATCCCTAATCTCGAGAACTCGAGTACGGCACTGAGCTGTATGTCGATGCCGGTGTTACGAGGAGGACTTGGGTGTCGTTACCATAAACGATGTAAGGACGATTCTTTT
>CAJOQB010000018.1 GCA_905236405.1 uncultured Bacteroidales bacterium | reverse complement strand
GACAGCACGACGCACGGTGACCGTCTTGGGGCTTTCGAGCAGGAGGTTCTGTTGTGCTTTGGCCAGGTCGCCCTGCTCCACACCGTCGATAGCATAGATGATGTCGCCGTCTTGGAATCCTTCGTCTTGGAGAAGAGCGTGGTATTTGTAGCCATAGGTGGCATTCTGAAGGGGCAGCTCGTCTTTGCCCCAATGGGAGAAGATGCAGGTGTAGAGAATCAATGCCGACAGGAAGTTGACCAGCACGCCGCCGCAGATAATAAGCAGTCGTTGCCACGTGGGTTTGGAGCGGTACTCCCACGGCTGTGGCTCGGAGGCGAGGTCTTTGGACGATTTGGTCTCGTCCACCATGCCAGCGATGTCGCAGTAGCCGCCCAAGGGCAGCCATCCGATGCCCCACAAGGTGTTGTCGGGGTCTTTGTATTCCCACTCCTCTTCTGGTTTGTCGGGATTTTCCACACGCCATCCTTTGGGGTCTTTGCTGCTGAAGAAGGCAAAATGCCATTTGCCGTCGAACTTCTTGGCTTTGAATATCGAGAATTTGGGGTTGAAGAACAGGTAGTAGCGACGTACACGGGTCTTGAACAGTTTGGCAAAGCCTAAATGACCCAACTCGTGGGTGGCCACAAGGAGGGTGAGGCTGAACAGGAGCGCAAGTATCTTCATTGATTATTTGTTATTCTTTGTTGTAGGATAAGATAACTCAAAAACGGGTTTCTTATTGTGCTGCACAACGTCTTCTTACCTCTTTGTCGGTATCGAAGAGGTCGTTGAGTGTGGGTTGTGTGATAAATTGGCTTTGGCTCATCGCCCCTTCGACAAAGTCGGCAATCTCGAGGAACTGCAGCCGTCCCTCGATAAAGCGTTGCACAGCCACTTCGTTGGCGGCATTCATGATGCAGGGCATGTTGCCCCCTTTCTGGATGGCATCGTATGCCAAGTCGAGGCAGCGGAACGTCGTGGTATCGGGACGATGGAAGGTCAGTTGGGGATGGTCAAGGAACGAGAAACGGGGCAGGTGGCTCTCGATGCGGGCAGGGTAGGTGAGGGCATACTGGATGGGGGTCTCCATGGTGGCGGTGCCTATCTGTGCCTTGATGCTTCCGTCGGCATACTGCACCATCGAGTGCACCACCGATTGGGGATGCACCCACACCTCTATCTTGTCCACCTCCACGCCGAAGAGCCAGCTGGCTTCAATCACTTCCAACCCTTTGTTCATCAGCGTGGCGGAGTCGATGGTGACCTTGCGTCCCATCTTCCAGTTGGGGTGGTTGAGTGCTTGGTCCAAACTGACGTTTTGTAGTTGTTCCCGTGTCTTCCCGAAGAAAGGACCGCCCGAGGCGGTGAGGAGTATCTTGTCGATGTCCACCCCTGGCTCGAGACATTGGAAGATGGCCGAATGCTCCGAGTCGACAGGCAGGATAGGACAATGGTGTTGGAAAGCGGTGCGGGTGACAATCTCGCCTGCCACCACCATCGTCTCTTTGTTGGCCAAAGCGATGGTCTTGCCGTGCTCGATGGCTCGCAGCGTGGGACGCAAGCCTGCAAAGCCCACGATGGCGGCCACCACGATATCGATACTGCTCATCTCCATCACGTTGCAGATGCTCTCTTCGCCTGCAAAGACTTTGATATCGGTGGCTTTGAGAGCCTCCTGCACCTGAGGATAGAGCATTTTGTTGGCGATAACGACGGTGTTGGGGTCGAACTCGAGGGCTTGCTTTATGAGCAGGTCGGCGTTGTTGCCTGCACAAAGCACCTCGACGGCGAAGTCATCGGGATGGCGACGGACGACGTTGAGGGTCTGGGTGCCGATGGAGCCTGTGGAGCCAAGGATGGCGATACGTTTCATGGTGACAAGGGTTATTCGTTAGAAGGAGATATAGACAAGGGGATTGACGGGTTTGCCTGCCACCCACAGCTCAAAGTGGAGGTGCGGGCCGCTCGACAGTTCGCCGGTGTTGCCCAAGAAGGCTACGGGTTCGCCAGCACGTACCACGTCACCGCTGTGTTTGAGCAACGCGCTGTTATGTTTGTAGAGGGAAATCATCCCCCCTTGGTGTTGTATGGCGATGACATAGCCTGTCTCGGTGGTGAAATTCGAGAAAATGACGGTGCCGGGGGCTACCGCTTTGACGGCGTCGTTGACGGCACCGGCGATGTCCACGCCATAGTGTTTGGTCTTGGTGTCGAAGGGGGATATCACTTTTCCTTTGACAGGAGCAAACAGCAAGAGGGTGGTGGCGTTGACGGTGGTCTCATCGGCTGAGGTTTCGTTGCTGGTTTTTGGCTTAGACTTGGCTTTGACCGTATATTGGTCTTGCTGTTCCACCTCCACTCGCAACAGCGAGTCGGCAGCCGAGTGGCTGTAACCTTTGTTTTTCTCCTTCCCTTTGGCGGTGGTGTCGTTGGCGGCACGTGCCGAGTCGGCGTTGCTGATACGGGTGCCGGGGTCGTTGCCCATGATGACGTCTTTGATGTCGGCCAACATCCGTTCTTGTCCTGCCAATTGTCGTTCCAACGAGTCGATGACCAACGAGTTCTGGTAGGTCTGTTCCACCAGTTTGTTGCTGGTGTAGCCAGGTATCAGCTCTCGCAACGGAGTGAAGGCGATAATCAGGGAGGTGAGGACGATAAGGATGATGATGCTGATGCCGCCCCACACAAAGAGATTGGTGGCCGAGAGCTCCACCGACCATTTCTCTTTATAGGTGTCGGTGTCCATGAACACCAGTCGGTGTTTCTGCTTCCATTCCGACCGATGTGCCCACAGTTTCGACCACACATCACCAATCACGTGGAACACATTGGTGACAGCGTTCCACGTTCGGCTCAGCCATGAGGGTTCCTTCTTTTCGTTCACAGGCCTGGTTTAAAAACGAAAGGGGGCAAAGCCAGTTCCGCCCCGCCCCCTTCTTATTATGAAAAAAACAATCTTTATTTTAGAAGTATTTGTTGCGTTGGTCAACAATCTTGGCTTTGTCTTTCAGCACGGTGAAGACAGCGTTGGCCTTTTGGCTGTTGGCCTGTTGCAGCTGTTGGCGGATACCTTCGATACGCGACTTGGCGGCATCTTCGGCGCTGACGCCTTCAGGTACAGGAGCGGCATAGGTGTTGTCCACCTGAATCATGTAGACACCGTTGGCACCCTTCACAGGACCCACCATCTTGCCCTTACCGGCAGCGGCGATAGCGGCTTGCACCTTGGGCTCCATACCATATTTCTGCAGATAGTAATCGTTGAAGTTGACATTGTTCAAACTGTCGACGGTGGTGTTCATCTTCTGAGCCAGCACGTTGATATCTTTGGTGCCGTTCATAGCCTCTTCGGCGCGAGCCATCAGCAGTTCGGCTTTCTTCTCGATGCGGACGTTGTTTTCAATCATAGGACGAGCCTGTTCCAAGGGGAGGATGCCCGTTCTGTAGATGTCTTTCAGAGCCACGACAAGGTAGGCGTTGTCCGAGTTGAACACTTTGTCGGCGACGGTGTTCTCTTCGGTCTTCTCTTCAAACACCCATTGCACCACTTCGCGGACGTTGGGGACACCAGCGACCGAATTGTCCATCACACGCACTTGGGCGCTGCGAACCATCAGGTTCTGCTCCTGAGCGGCGGCAATCATGTCGTCGTGGGTGCGGTATTGGCCAGCAAACTTGGTGGCGTTGTTGTAGATGTTCTTCTCGGTAACGGCACTGGGAACCATGTTGCGGGTAATCAGAGCCACGCGATATTTCTTGTGGGGAGTGGTCTTGCCAGTAACGGCAACGACACACTGGCCGACACCCTGAGGATGGTCAATCACGACCACGCTACCCACGGGGTTGGCGATAAGTTCGTTGTTGAGGAAGCCGTAGTTGCCGTCGGGCTGCCAACCTTCGTCGCCGCCTTTGCTCTTGTCACCGTCGCTGAACTGGTTGGTGGCCTCTTCGAGAGGCATACCGCTGCGAATCAGAGCTGCCACGCTGTCAGCCAAGTGTTTGGCTTGTTCCTCGGTACGGGTGATTTGCGAGCCGGCTTTGCTGTTGAGAATCCAGATAACGCTGGCACGGAGGCTGTCGGGACGCATCTCGGTCTTCACCACTTTGCCCATCATCCAGGCGTTGCCCACCACCATAGGAGCGATGAAAGCGCCTTCGCTCTTGGTGACAAGGATGGAATCGAAGGGAGCGGGGAAGTCCGAAGCCTTCATAAAGGTGGAGTCGTATTGTTTCTCCGACACATCGTTGACATAGAAAGCCAAGTCCTCTTCGGTGGTTTGGAATTCTTCCCAAGTGCTGTTCACCTCTTCCTCAATCTTGGCCAGGTCTTCCTGGGTGGGGTTGATGGGGAAGAGCACGAAGTCGATGTTGCGGATTTCGTCGCGGACACGCAGCTCGGCTTTGTGTTCGTTGTAGTAGTTCTTGTAATCAGCCTCTTCGATGGTCACCTCGTTGTCGTTGACGCTCTGGAAGGAGGCCATGGCCACGCGGCAGTCGCTGTTGTTGGCGCCCAGTTCAGCCAGATATTTGGCGATGGCGGTGGGGGTGTAGAAACCACCCGAAATCATGCTCATGTATTTCTGCTGGGCACGGTCTTCTCTGATTTGTTTCTCCATGCGGATCCACTGGGTCTTGAAGACGGTGTCTTGAATCTGGTCGAAGTTGTCGGCGATAGATTTCACATACTGGTAGTTGTACTGACCCGTGGCGGGATCGGTGAAGCTCTGGCGGAGATAGGGGTGGATAAAGTCGCCCGAATACATGTCGCTCAACTCGTCGGTGCCCACTTCGATGCCGAGTTTGGACATCTGGTCGCCCAACAGGGTCTCTTGCAGCAGGCTTTGCCACACTTGTTCGCGAATCTGGTACTCTGTCTCGTTGTCCACGTTCAAAGCACCTGTCTGAGCCTTGTAGTTCTCTTCATACTCGTCAACTTGTGCGTTGAACACTTGACTGGTGATGGTACGACCGTTGATTTTTCCAAGGTCGGGGATTCTGTTTCCGTTCTTGCTCAAGTCACCGATGATAAAGGCGACGATGGCAAGACCAACGATGGCTACTGCCCATCCGGAATGTTTTCTGATACTTCCAATTATTCCCATTTGTTATTGCAATTATTATTTGTTTTGTTTCAAAAAAATAGCGTGCAAAAATACAAAGAAAAATGAGTATACAAAGAAAAAGAGGGCAAACTTTTTCTTGTAGAATTGTATGTTTTTGCTTTATAAATAGTTATTATTATAAAAATAATAGTGTTTACATCTCAAAACAGAAGGGAAGTAGACGCTCAACGCTGTCGAAAATCAGTATTTTGCCCTTCGAAAAGAAGACCAAAACACGCATCTTCCGTTGCTGTTTCATCTCGTATTCCGCCATCACCTGTCGGCAGGCACCGCAGGGCGATGCGCCGCACAACGCTCCCTCGGGGTTGCGAGCCACCACAGCCAAGGTGTCGAAAGCCTCTCCTGGGTGTTGGATTGCCGCGGCGAACATGGCGGTGCGTTCGGCGCACAAACCGCTGGGGTAGGCGATGTTCTCTTGGTTCGACCCTTTCACCGTCTCACCCGATGCCAACCGCAGGGCGGCACCCACGCGGAAGTGGGAGTAGGGGCTGTGCGAGGTGTCGGTGGCTTCGATAGCTGCCTCGAGGAGGGTTCTGTCTTGCTCGGTTAATTCCTCCCAACGGAGTTCTTCGTACGAAACAATATGCTCTTTCTTCATGAACAATACTATATTTGGGTTTATTACGTTATTCTCCGATAATTATTGTGTGCAACGATGCTTTTTGACGCTCCCTTTCCCCTGATACTCTCTCCGATGGACGACGTTACCGACCTGCCGTTCCGTCAGCTGTGCAAACGCTTTGGCGCCGACGGCCTCATCACCGAGTTCATCGCCTCCGAGGCGTTGAACCGCGAGGCGGAGAAGAGTCGTCGCAAGATGCTCTTCACCCCTGAGCAGCATCCTGTCGGCATTCAGATTTTCGGAGCCGACGAAGATTCGTTGCTCCGTTGCATCGACATCGTGGCAGCAGAACAGCCCGACTTCATCGACATCAACTGGGGTTGTCCCGTGCGAAAGGTGGCGGGCAAAGGGGCAGGGTCGGGGATGCTCAACGACATTCCCAAGTTGGTACGCATCACCGCCGCTCTCGTCAAACGGTCGCCCCTTCCTGTGACGGTAAAGACCCGTTTGGGGTACGACGAAACCAACAAACCTATTGTCTCTTTGGCCGAGCAATTGCAAGATGTGGGCGTTGCTGCCATCAGCATTCACGGACGCACCAAGTCGCAGATGTACAAAGGCAACGCCGATTGGTCGCTCATCGCGGCCACCAAAGCCAATCCTCGTTTGCATATTCCTGTCTTCGGCAACGGCGACCTCACCACCCCCTATCAAGTCGTCGAAGCACGTGACCGTTATGGCGTCGACGGCGTTTTGATTGGACGAGCCGCCATCGGCAACCCTTGGATTTTCGAGCAGTCGCATCGACTCATGGAGGGGAAGCCCTTGCGAGAAGTATCGGTCGCCGAACGGGTCGAAGTGTGCAAGTCGCACCTGCTTTCCGCTATCGAGTTCAAAGGGGAGCATACCGCCATCTTCGAGATGCGGAAGCACTACGGCGGCTATTTCTATGGATTGCCCCATTTCAAGCAATTTCGCATTCCCTTGGTGACGCTCACCCGCTACGAAGAGCTGGAGCCTCTCTTCGAAAAGATATTAGCTTTTTATTCCTAGCCCTCCTAGCCAGGCTAGTATGGCTAGCCTATATAGAAAAAAAGCCCTCTCTCCACAAGGAGCAAGGGCTTTTCTTTCTGATACGTAATAAGAAAACTCTTATTTGTCGAGATCCTGCTGACGCAGTTTCTGAACGTAGATAGCGTGAATTTTCTTTTCCCTGGCGATAACCGAAGGTTTGGTGAATTTCTGGCGTTCGCGTAACTCTTTAACGACACCCGTTTTCTCGAATTTTCTCTTGAGTTTCTTCAAAGCGCGTTCGATGTTTTCGCCTTCTTTAATAGGAACTACGATCATTGTAAATACCTCTTTTCTTTGTTAAGGGTTAATAAAAATGGTTGTATGACTCGGTCAGTTTAGAACTGAAGATGTCCTTGAGCGGCAGCGTCCTTCAGGGCGTTGAGGATGCCTTTCTTGTTGATGATACGCATACCCTTGGCCGACACTTTCAAGGTAATCCACATATCCTCTTCGGGGATGTAGAACTTCTTGGTTTGCAGGTTGGGGGCAAAGGTGCGCTTGGTATGGATGCGCGAGTGGGATACGTTGCAACCGGTGATGACTTTCTTGCCGGTGATTTCACATTTCTTCGACATGATATTACTACTTTTTATTTGTTTTACTTCAACAGGGTTGTCTCCATTTTTGGAGACGAAAACGGCTGCAAAGGTCAGAACTTTTTTTGAACTGGCAAAACTTTTCGACCCTTTGAAAACTGGTTTCTCGATTTTTTAACAAATCGTTAATCCAATCAGTTTTCAATTCAGCAATTTGTATAAAACGTCGAATAAAGATTTAACATTATTTTTTGAGACACTTACGTGGTTCATAACCCTGTTGAGAACCTTTTTCGGCTGTCATTTTTCCCAAAATGGCCATCCTTTTTGCCTCTTTCGCCCTTTTAGCCCCTTTTTGTTATTTAATCAGCTGTTAACCATTCATATAAATATCCATCAGCCGCGAGACGGGCAGCCGTTGTGCCTCCTCCATATTGAATGCCTTCTCCCCATCCAAGGGTAGGGGGCTTTGGTCGCCGAGGTCGATATGGACAAAGGTGGCTTGGATGGTGCGATGGGTCAGTTGGTGTTTGATGGGTGACGATACCGTCAACGACAGCGGCCTCTTCACCCCGAGCCTTTGCAGCATCTGTTGGTGTTGTTGCTTTAGTTCCTTGTTATCAAGCGAGTGGTCGCTTTCGACGAGGGGGAACTCGTACAGCCCTTTCCAAATGTCTTTCCCCTCACGGCAATGCATCAGGGTCGTCTGTTCGCCCGACGTTTCCCAAACAATATAGTAATAATAGAGCCAACGGCTTTTCACTTCCACCGTTTTTCCTTTGACGGGCAAGAACTCCACGCGGTCTTCCCTTCGTGCCACACATTCTTCGGCGAAGATGCACCCCTTGCAGTCGCATCCCGTCGGCTTGCAGTAGGTCGAGCCAAAATCCATCATCGCGTGGTTGAACAAATCGGGACGCTCTCGGTCGATGAGTTTCAGCAGCAGCTGTTCGAATTGGCGGTAAGCCGCATCGTTGCCTATCGGAGTGTCGATGCCGTACATCCGCGACACGAAACGGTAGACGTTGCCGTCGATGACGGGGTAGGGGAGACGAAAAGCAAAGGAGGCAATGGCCGCCGCCGTGTAGCGGCCTACCCCCTTCAGTTTCAGTATTTCTTCATAGGTGTCGGGAAAGCGGCCTCCCCGTTCATAGGCGATATAACGAGCCGAAGCGTGGAGGTTGCGAGCCCTCGAGTAGTAACCCAATCCCTGCCAGGTTTTCAGCACCTCTGCCTCTGTTGCGTCGGCCAGGTGTCTCACCGTCGGGTATTGTTCGGTAAATCGCAGGTAGTAATCCCGACCCTGTTCGATACGGGTTTGTTGCAGGATAATTTCCGACAGCCAAATCTTGTAGGGGTCGTCGATGCCCCTCCACGGCAGCCGTCGGCCATTCTCCTCGTACCAGTTGAGTAGTTTCTTTGCGAACGACAAAGCCTTTTATTTGTAGCGTTCTTTGTATTTGTCGATTTGTACCTTGAGCGTGTCGACACAGTCGCTCACGGCCTCCTCGAAGCTGTTGGCTTGTTTGCTGTTGAAAAGGTTTTGGCCGGGGAGGGCGAGATTGATTTCTGCTATTTTGTTGTTGTCGCTTTCGGGTTTGTCCACTTTGAGGGTCACCTCGCATTTGGTGGCGTTGTCCACTAAGCGTTCGATTTTGGCCACTTTGTCGTTGACAAACTTTTCCAGTTTCTCGTCGGCTTTGAATTTGACGGAATTGATGGTGATGTTCATAGTTACCTCCTTTTATTTTTTATTGGCCCTGGGATGGGCGTGTTTGTATGTTTCTTTAATATGTTCGCGAGTCACGTGGGTGTATATCTCCGTGGTGTGGATGTCGGCGTGCCCCAGCAGCTCCTTGATGGCGCTGATGTCGGCCCCTTCGTTGAGCAGGTGTGTCGCAAAGGTGTGGCGAAACACATGCGGTGTAATCTTCTCGGCGTGCGACAGCAGCGACATATATCTTTTCACGATGACGCCCACATCGCCGTAGCTGATGGCTTTGCCGTTGGGGCGGACGAACAGATGTTCGTCGGCATCGGATATTTGTTCCTTTAACGCAAAATAGTCGCGAATATTTTGTGCCAGATCATTTTCTATCGGAATCATTCGCTCTTTGTTCCCTTTTCCTCTGACTTTGATGCTGTTGCTCGAGAAGTCAATCGAGTGGTTGGTGAGCATGAGCACCTCCGAGCGGCGTATCCCCGTCTCGTACAGCATCCGCAGCAGCAGCTTGTCGCGTTGCCCCGCGAAGTCGTCGGCAAAGAGGCCTGCGTCGTACAGGTGTTCCACCTCGCTCTCGCGGAAAGTCACCGGTAGGCGGGGCGGCAGTTTGGGGTTCCGCACCTTCGCCATCACGTCGGTATGGATCCATCCCTCGCGACGCATGAAGCGGTACCATGTTCGCAAAGCCACCAAGTGCAGCCGTATGGTGTTGGGATGCAGCCCTTGCTCTGTGAGACTCATCTGCCATTCCCTCACCAATCTGCTGTCGGCCTCCTCAATCTCCTCCACCGCGTTGGCCTTGCAATGTTCGGCAAACAATTGCAGCGACCACGAATAGTTGCGTAGCGTCCGCTCCGAATAATGGCGTTCGGTGCTGATATAGTTGAGGAAACGTTCTATGGCCACATCGAGTTTCATCGCTACAAAGGTATCATTTTATTTTTATTGCTGCAAGAAAAAAAGGCTCCGCAACAACGGAGCCTTTGAGTGGGTTACTCTCAGAACGGCAGATCGCCCAACGGCTCCGTCTCCTCGTTGAGAATCGAGGCGTAGGGGTCGTGAGCTTGGTGGTTGTTGTCGTCGGTACGGTTTTTGTTGGCCAGAACGGTGAAGTTCTCGGCCACCACCTCGGTGATGTAACGTTTGTTGCCCTCTTTGTCCTCCCACGAGCGCGACTGCAGCTTGCCCTCGATATAGACTTGGGTGCCTTTCTTCAGTATGCGTTCTGCTATCTCGGCCAAACCTCTCCAGCACACGATGTTGTGCCAGTCGGTTTGTTCAACGCGTTCGCCGTCGCGGGTTTTCCTTATCTCGGTGGTGGCCAAAGGGAAGGTGGCTTTCTTCACCACGCCCAGGTTGCCCTCCGTGTTGCGTTCTTGAGGAAAAGTGATAATTTCGGGATTTTTGCCTAAGTTGCCAATCAAAATAACTTTGTTTACTCCTACCATTAGTTTAAATTGTTTAAGAAATCACATAAAAATCTTGGCAAAGATACCACATTTTGGTGAACTGTATAAAATATCTTGCAACTTTTTTATCAACGGGCTGTCTTTCATGTTTGAAATTTTTCTTTTCCACCTCTGCATCCCCCTTCCCAGAAGCCTTCTGAAATCCCCCTTGGAAAAAAATCCCTTTAGCCCCTTTAGCCCTTTTAGCCCTTTTAGTCCCTTTGGTAAAGTTGTCTCGCCACCGCCTCGCAGATTTTCTCCAATTCCTCTTTGTCCACCTCGTCGAAGGTGCCCACCTCGGTGTGGTCGATGTCCAGCTCGCTGCGCATCACCCCCTTGTTGTCGAATAGGGGCACTACTATCTCGCTGCGGCTCAGGTGGCTGCAGGCGATATGGCCGGGAAACTCCTCCACGTCCTTCACCACCATCGTCTTTCCCTCTGCCCATGCGGTGCCGCACACCCCGCGGCCCTTTTTTATGTGGTAGCAAGCAGGCGACCCTTGGAAGGGCCCCAACACCAGTTCTCCGTTGTGTACCAGGTAGAAACCCACCCAGAAAAAGCCCATCGTCTCTTTGATGGCCGCGCTTACGTTGGCCAGCACGCTCACCTCCAAGTGTTCGTCGGCGATAAGCCCCTCCACCTGTTGCAGCAGCTCGCGGTATTTCTCTTTCTTGTTCATGCCATAAATAACGAAACCCCTTCTTATTTATTGTATCACCCTGTGTCTGCCTCTTGTCTGCCTCTTGTCTGCCTCTTATCTGCCTCTTGTCTGCCTCTTATCTGCCTCTTATCTGCCACTTGTCTGCCACTTGTCTCCCATATGTCTGCCATATGTCTGGTATATGCCTGCCATATGTCTGGCATATGTCGAACACCCATTTTTTAGGTTAGAGAAAAGTCAGAGTTAGGTTAGAGTTAGACGCATTTTTCGTTAACAAATTTTAAGGTTTCCATTTTGTCTGTTGTCGGGGAGATTTTGTTGGAATCATATCGTGATGGTTGTCAGTGAATACTGTCAGAAAAAACTGCTGCTGCGATGCAAAATAAAAGTTAATTTTTCGCTGAATCGTTATATATATAAAAATAATTCCTATTTTTGCAGTTCGTTTATTGCTATATTGTACGTCAAGAAACACGTTAATTAACTTATTTATAATTTAAAAAATTAAAATTATGGTCAAACATTTATCAAAACTTCTGCTCTTGGTGGCACTATGTGTCCCTTGGGCTCTGCGAGCGCAAGAAACGCTCACAGTATGTGACGGCTCAGCCACCAATGGTTATGTGCCTGTATACGGTTATTACTGTGATGCATACAACAGGTCGCAGAGTGTCTATCCTGCCTCCTTGTTGTCGGCATTGCCTGCGGGTGCGACGATTTCGCAACTGCAATACTACACCAGTCAGGCCAGTGTCTCCTGGGGTACAGCCAGTTTCGTCGTCAAAATTGGTGAAACCTCGCAGACATCTCTCTCCGAGTGGGATAACGCTACTACGATGACCACTGTATACACTGGTTCATTGTCAATTAGTTCTAACAGTTTGGTGATAGTTTTTGACGACCCGTACACCTACAGCGGTGGCAATTTGGTTATCGAAATCGATCAAACTGAAACGGGCGATTACGTTACGAGCACTTACTATGGTATCAGCCAGACAAACGGTAGCCTTAATGCATACAGCTACTCCGGTTTTTCTGCTATTGGAAGTGGTAATACTCGTGATTTCCTCCCCAAAGTGACTTTTACCTATGAGGAATCATCCTCTTGTGCCCGTCCTACGGGATTTGCTGCAAGCAATATTACTACCACGTCTGCCGACCTGTCGTGGACGGCAGGCGGTAGCGAAACAGCTTGGAATCTGAAATATGTTGTTGATGGCGGGGGTTCTTCCGATACGGTTCGTGTCAATGGACTCGCAACGACGAGCTACAGCCTTTCTGCTTTGTCTGGAATGTCTCTTTATCACATATACGTTCAAGCTGATTGTGGTGGTGGAGACCATAGTAACTGGACAGAAACCACATTTGCTACTCTATGTGCTGCTGCCACTTGTTCCTACGAACTCCATCTTTATGATTCCTATGGTGACGGATGGAATGGTGGTAGTATCATAATAACACAATCTGGTATTGTTGTTCAGGAAGCTACACTTTTAAATGGTGAAAGTGAAATTATTAGTGCCGATGTCTGTCCTTCGGCACCCATTGAAGTTACCTATATCAGCGGTTATTATCCTGAAGAAAACTCCTTCGAACTCTACAGTTCATATGGTATTTTGATGACATCGTTTGATGACGGTAGCTCAATGACTTCTGATGAGGTGTTTTATACCAATCCTGATCCTTGTGCCGAACCCACTTGTTTACCAGTAAATAACCTGGCAGCAAGTGGTATAACGTCTTCATCAGCTCTTGTCTCGTGGACTCCACGTGGCGAAGAGTCCCAGTGGGATGTGCGTTATAAAGTATCTGGCGGTGACTATTCGTCCCCGGTCTCTGTCTCTTCCACTTCGTATAGCCTCTCTGGCCTTACTGCCAACACAAATTATACCGTTGCCGTTCGTGCCAACTGCGGTGGCTCCGATGGAGAAAGTATGTGGATAGAAATTTCGTTCACTACAGAGTGCGATTATACCGCCGTTCCTTTCAGCGAAAACTTTGACAGCTACAGCAATTATACACTCCCCGAGTGCTGGAGGCCAGTGACTACGTATTCTGACTACCCGTCAACGTATTCTCAGAGTTTGTACTTTTATATGTACAATGCAGAGAATGTCGTTGCATTGCCTCCTTTGGAGGATTTGAACACGCTAATGATTACTTTCGATGGCCGTTCAAGCGGTAGCTCCTATATACCCGACACGCTGCAAGTGGGTGTGATGGAAGGCAATGTCTTTGTCCCGATTCACACATGGACTTCCGATGATTTGTCGACCACTTATCGTCGCTACAACTGCGCCCTCGACGGTTACATGGGTTCGGGCTCGCGAATAGCCCTCCGTGCCAACCGCATGAACTATAACTATGGCTATTACTACATTGACAATGTCGTGGTGGAGGAAATCCCCACATGCGGCCATGTCGAGAATCTGAATGTCACAGCCGTTACTGTCGGTGCTGCACGGTTGGAATGGAACAGCAGTGCCTATGGCACCTATGCAGGAGCACAGGTGGAATACAAACTGTCGGCCGATGGCATCTGGACAGTTGCCGGCACCACCACCGACTCCTCTTACCTGCTGGTTGGCCTTTCCGAAAGCAGCGACTACGATGTCCGTGTAAAAGCTCTTTGCTCGGGCAATGACGAAAGCCTCTATGAAAACACCTCGCTGAGCACACAGGCTTTGGGTTGCCTCGTGCTGGGTCCCCAAACTGTCGACACTGTTGGTGACGGTACCTCTTCTTCCCGTTACTATGGTCCTGTCGACAATTACTGGGGAAATTCTTTCTATGAATATCTGGTGACACCGGCCGAGGTCACAGCAGGAGAACTAACCAGCATTGCATTCCAGTATGCTTATAGTACTTCACTGACCAACAAGACGAATGTGACTATTTATTTAGGAACAACTGATCTGACCGACTTGTCTACTTCCTCGTTCGTGCCATTGAGTCAGATGACTCCTGTCTGGACTGGTTCGCTAGAGTGTACTCAGGGATGGAACGAGTTTGTTTTCAATGCTCCGTTTACCTATGATGGAACCCAACAGCTGGTAGTTGCTGTCGATGACCGTACGGGCAGCTATGGTGGAAGTGGTTCTAGCCATACATTCTATTACCATACCACAACGTTCAATTCAGTTTACTATCGTAATGATGACAATGCCTTCAGTGGCACAGTCGGTGGAGCTCAAGCCTATCGTCCCAACATGATGTTCCGCAGCGGCTCTTGTTTGACCACAGCAACTTGTGGTGTCCCTGCTGTTTCTGTGGATGAAGTCGGAGCCCACTCGGTTCAGCTGAGCTGGATTCCTGGCTCGACAGAGAACACCTGGAAAGTGTACTACAAACCCAGCGATGAGTCTGATTACACCCTGGCCGCTACGACGACCAACATGAACTACACCGTCTCCAATCTGCTAAGCGAGACCGACTACGACTTCCGTGTAGTGGCTATGTGCAGCAGCGACGACAGCAATTACGCTACCGTCTCGGCTACCACGCTG
>CAJOQB010000017.1 GCA_905236405.1 uncultured Bacteroidales bacterium | reverse complement strand
GCTGGAGGGGAGGATGACACGGGCACGGCTGCCATGATGCATACCCTGTACGGCGGCATCCAATCCCACGGTGGGTTTGTTCCGTCCCACCACGAACTGCTCGCTCTGATGGTCGTAGATGGTGCTTCCGTTAATGGCGTTGATGGTGTACACTATATCGATGGTGTCTTCGTAATCCACCACGCTGCCTTTTCCAACCGCGTATTCCTCCACCCATGCTCCATTGCTCATCTGTCGCATTTGCCATCCACGACGGGCAATATAGCTCTCAATCTGCGTCTTCTCCGACTGCTCAATCACTTTGTTGGCGTTGATCATGTTCTCCTTGTAGGGGTCGTTTCCCTTGGATGGTGGAGCCACGACAGGAGTGCGGTCGCACGCTGCTGTTGCCAATGCAAGCAGGAGAAGAGACAGGATGTGGGATATGCGTGATTGTTTCATTGCGGATCAGTCTTGTTGTCTGTATTTCTTCATCTCTTGTCTCATCAAGGATTCCATCTCGCAAACTGTCGTTGCAAGATCCTTGGTTGAGGTGGCGCCCGATGCGTTTCGATGTCCACCGCCTCCGTAGTGTCGAGCCGCTAATTGCTGAACATCGACATTGCCTTTCGAGCGGAAGGAGATACGTATGTTGTTGGGGTCGTATTCTTTCACCAATGCTCCCATCAACACGTTCTGCATCATCATCACATAATTCACCAAGGTTTCCAGTTCGGCGTTCTTGATGTTGTAACGCTGCATGTCCTCATGTTTGACCACCATATAGGCGAACTTGTCTTCTTCGAAGATGTGCATCCGTTGGTTGAGGCAGAATCCAAGAAAACGCATTCTGTTCACACTCCAAGAGTTCATTACGTTGTTGTGTATCTCGGTGGCGTTGATGCCTTGTTCCACAAGACGTGCCGCTGCCTCGTAGACGTTGGGTTGGTTGTTGCTGAAAGCAAACGAGCCTGTGTCGGTCATGATACCGTTGTAGAGACAGGTGGCGATATTCTTGTCGAGCATGTCTTTTCCCCATAATGCTGTGCCGAGCCAAAAGAGCAGCTCGCATGTGGCGGCGATGTGCGGCATGGAGACGATGGTGTTGAACAATTGAGTGTCGGGGTTGATATGATGGTCAACGAGTAGTTTCCTTGCCTTGGCGTTGGTCAATGACTGCTCCAAGGAACCGACGCGGTTTGCCACGTTAAAATCCACCCCTATGATAAGGGCGCAGGTGTCGAAGGCAGCACGACAGCGTTCGGGTTCGTTGTCGGCATTTAGTATAAGAGAAGAATCGGGAAGAAAATCGAATGTGAAGGGACATCCGTTGGGGAGAATCATAGTGATGTCTTTGTTGCCGGGAACATTCTTTTTCAGCATATGGTACATGCCCAACACTGAGCCTACAGCGTCTCCGTCAGCATTCGTATGACTTACCAATACAATGTTATTGGCATTTGTCAGCATGGACTGAATCTCTTCAATCGTTTCTTTCTCAAATGTTAATGACATCTTTAGATTCTGATAACCGTGTACAAAAATACACGATAAATTGATATATTAATATAAAGGTGTATGTTTTTTTTCAACAGGAGAATTGGACTTGTTGTTGATATGTGGAAAAAAGTGAAAACATGGAGTTGTTTGATGAAAAAAAATCTGTGGTTAATTATTTATGATTATATTTGCAAAGCAATATAAAGTATTGTTTTATTCAGATTGTATTGTGTTTTATAAAGTTAAAAAGCGATAATATGAGTATTTGGTCCTCTTTTTGGCAATGTATCAAGCAGTATACCGACTTTCACGGTAGGACACGGCGTCGCCAGTTCTTCGATTTTGCCATTGTTTGTTTTGTGATTGCTTTGGTGACGAGTCTGCTGGACGAGCTGTTGTTTGACAATTTCCTGAAATGGTTTACCGACATTCCTTTCTTGCGTCATTTTGGCCCGTTGTTGGTTATTTCAATGGTGTTGCTGGCATCGCCTGTGTTGGCCGCCACAACACGTCGTCTGCATGACATGGGAAAAAGCGGACTGTGGATTATCCTGTTCATCGTTCCTGTTATCGGTTGGCTGGCATTGCTGTACATGACGCTGCAACCCACCCAAAACTACGACAACAATTGGGGCTTTGTCAAACGTAAACCGCAAGAGGAAGAGGAATTGGAAGAAGACACTCACTATAATCCTTTCGACGGCAATGGCGAACGTCCCAATGTGGTGACCAACGAAACGTTGTTTGCCGATGAAGACAAGGAAGAGCAAAAGAGTCGCGAAGGACATTTGTAAGCATTGTTGTTTTGAAATATTGCATAAAGAATCCCCGCCTGAAAGTTCAGACGGGGATTTGTTTTGTTTGTGTCTTTGCTCAGTGTTATTTCAGCATGTTGAGCAAGGTAATGATGGCACTCACAGTCTCGGCTTTTTGAGCGATGTTGGTTGCATTGACATTGCTGAAAGCGGTGCTGCCCAGAATGCTGTTGACAATGTTGGTGGCACTGGCGGAGGTAATCATGCCGCTGCCGCCATTCACTAATCCAGCGATGAAGTTGGTCTTGTACTGAGCGTCGCTGCTGTTGGCTTTGAGCTGTTGGGCTGCAGTGATGACGTTCAAGATGTTGGCCAGGTCATTGCTGTTTGTGATGGAAATGCTGCCATTGGTTTGGCGACTGTTGTAGAGTCCAACCAATGAACGTGCGGCACTGCTGCCTGTGGAACCGGCTGTGGTGGATGCGGCACCAGACAGAAGACTGCATGACGAAATGGCCAATGTGGCAAAGCAGATTAGAAAAACACTTATTCTTTTCATTTGATAATATTTATTATTAGTTTAACTTTTTATATTGTAAATGTTTAGTGGGTGTGAATATGTTTTCGTTTCATTAGCAAAGATACTTTTTTTTGGATAATACGCAGAATTATTTATATCTTTGCAATCGCTTCTGCATGTTTCATAGGGCCTATGAATATGTTTTTTCGTTTAGGAGATAACACCTTACATCGAATAGGCCAACAATGACAACAGAAGTCAAGAGATTGTTAAGATAGAAAGTATAAACAAATAAATAAACCAGTCTATGAACAACATCATTTTCAAGTTCCCCAAACCGGAAAACGAACCTGTAATGGGCTATGCTCCTGGCAGCCCTGAACGTGCCAACATTCGTAAAGCCCTCGACGAACTCTATAACACCGTTACCGAGATACCTATCATTATTGGTGGCAAAGAGGTGCGTACCAACAATATGGGCGAGGTGGTAATGCCGACAGAGAACAAGCATGTGCTGGCTCGTTACCACAAAGTGAGTGAGAAAGAGGTGCAAATGGCTATCGATGCTGCTATGGCTGCCCATGACGAGTGGGCCAACACGCCTTGGATTGAGCGTGCCAGCATCCTCCAAAAAATCGCCACTTTGATTAGCGGTAAATATCGTATGCTGATCAATGCTGCCACGATGCTTGGACAAGGAAAGACCACGATGCAGGCTGAGATTGACAGTGCATGTGAGCTTGTTGATTTCTTGCGTTACAATGCTTATTATGCATCGCAGATCTATTCGGATCAGCCTTGCAGCGACAAGGGTACACTCAACTATGTGACCTACCGTCCCCTCGAAGGTTTCATCCTGGCTGTCACTCCCTTCAACTTCACCTCTATTGCATCGAATTTGGGTATGAGCCCCATATTGATGGGTAACATTTGTATTTGGAAACCCTCGACAACGGCTTTGCTCTCCAACTATCTGTTGATGAAGATTTACAAAGAGGCTGGTCTTCCTGATGGTGTGATTAACTTCCTGCCTGGCAGTGGAGCTATCATTGGCAAGGTGGCCTTTGCAAGTCCCGACTTCGCCGGTGTGCATTTCACTGGTTCGACGGGTACTTTCAACAGTTTCTGGAAGAGCATCGGAGAGAATATCAACAACTACAAGACCTATCCGAAGATTGTCGGTGAAACGGGTGGCAAGGACTTTATCTTCGCTCACGCCAGTGCCAACGCTCGTCAAGTGGCTACCGCCATTGTTCGTGGTGCTTTCGAATTCCAAGGCCAGAAGTGTTCGGCTGCCAGTCGTGCCTACATCCCTGCCAGTATGTGGCCTGAGGTGAAACAGACGGTGTGTGACATGGTGGCTTCCATCAAGGTGGGAGATGTCCGTGACTTCAGTGCTTTTGTCAACGCTGTAATTGACGAGAAATCTTTCGACAACTGCATGAACTATCTGGAGCATGCCAAACAAAGTCCCGATGCCGAAATCGTATGTGGTGGCAACGGAAGCAAGGAGATGGGTTACTTCATTGAGCCCACGGTGATTCTGGCCAAGGATCCTCATTATAAATCGATGCTGGAAGAAATCTTTGGACCTATCATCACTGTTTATGTTTATGATGATGACAAGTACGAAGAGACGCTTGACCTGTGCAACACTACATCGCCTTATGCTCTTACGGGTGCTATCTTCAGCATCGACCGCAAGGCTCTGCATCAAGCTTATGATAAACTGCAGTATGCTGCCGGCAACATCTATTTCAATGACAAGCCTACAGGTGCTGTCGTGGGTCAGCAACCCTTCGGTGGCGCTCGTGCCAGCGGTACCAACGATAAGGCCGGTTCTTACCTCAACTTGCTGCGCTGGGTTAGTCCGCAGGCAATCAAGGAAACATTCCAGCCTGCTGAGAACTACAGTTATCCTTTCGTCAGTGACAAGGATTAATCATCCTCTCTTTATTATTACAAAGCCTCGACGCCCTTTCGTGTCGAGGCTTTTTCTTTTGATTAGTTAAGACAATTAACATTGATTATACATTATGGAGGAATGACAAAAGTTAAAAAGAAGGAGGATGGGGTCAGCGTCATATTTGTCGAAATTGGTTGATTGATAAGGATAAGAGTCGTTAATTGTTATTACTTGTTAAAAGGATGATGATTTATTTTTTTGGTAGAAAGAATAATATTACTATTTTTGCAAATTGCTTATTGTGGGGTATTGTGTTGGAACGTATTGTGAATGTTTTTTGTTATATCAACACATTTGAACATAATGATGAATAAAAATGAAAAATACGTACGTTCAGCATAGGCCTTCTAAGACAAAAAGAGATTTGCATCGAATGTGAGATGATGTTAAATCTTGAATAAAACTTGAACATTTAAATGTAGAATAAAATGGCATTTGAACAGAAAATAAAAGAACTGCTTGACAAGCGTAACGAGGCTAAGATGGGCGGAGGTCAGAAAGGTATTGACAAACAGCATGAGTTGGGTAAACTTACTGCACGCGAGCGCATCGCTCTGTTGCTTGACGAGGGATCTTTTGAAGAAACGGATATGTTTGTCACTCACCGTTGCACCAATTTTGACATGCAGAAGAAGTCGTTCTTGGGCGACGGTGTGGTGACGGGTCATGGTACCATCAACGGCCGTCCTGTATATGTTTTTGCTCAGGACTTTACCGTTTTTGCCGGTTCGCTCAGCGAGACGATGGCCTTAAAGATTTGCAAAATTATGGATCAGGCCATGAAGGTGGGCGCTCCCGTGATCGGTCTTAACGACTCGGGCGGAGCACGTATCCAGGAAGGCTGCAACTCGCTAACTGGTTTCAGCGAAATATTTGAACGCAACATTCTTGCGTCAGGTGTGATTCCTCAGATAAGTGCCATCTTCGGCCCATGTGCCGGTGGTTCGGTATACAGCCCTGCGTTGACGGACTTCATTTTCATGTCAAAGAAAAACAGCTATATGTTCCTCACAGGACCCAAGGTGGTGAAAACCGTTACGGGCGAAGACGTGAGTACCGATAAGCTGGGCGGAGCCATGGTGCATGCCACAAAGAGCGGTGTGGCTCATTTTGTCGGCGAGACAGAAGAGACAACACTGCAGATGATCCGCGAATTGTTCGATTTCCTGCCCAGCAACAATATGGAAACGGCTCCTTTCCGCCATACGGAGGATCCTGTGGACAGAAGGGAAGATTTGCTGAATCATATTATTCCTGACAATCCCAACCAGTCCTACGACATCAAGACGGTCATCAAAGCCATAGTTGACGATGGTGAGTTCTTTGAGGTCCATGAGCGTTTTGCCCCCAATCTCGTTGTTGGCTTTGCTCACATGGACGGCTTGAGCGTCGGTATAGTGGCCAACCAGCCCAAATCGATGGCCGGTGTGCTCGACAGCAACGCCAGCCGCAAGGGAGCCCGTTTCGTGCGGTTCTGCGACTGCTTCAATATTCCTTTGGTGACCTTAGTCGACGTGCCTGGTTTCCTCCCAGGCACAGGTCAGGAATATCAAGGTGTCATCGATCACGGTGCCAAGCTGCTTTTCGCCTACGGTGAGGCAACTGTGCCCAAGGTGTGTGTTACATTGCGTAAGAGTTATGGCGGAGCACATATTGTGATGTCATGTAAAGCATTACGCAGCGACAAGAACTATGCTTGGCCCTCTGCTCAGATTGCTGTGATGGGTGCCAGCGGTGCTGTGGAGGTTCTGTATGGACGTGCACTGAAAGAGATAGAAGATCCCGAAGAACGGGCTCAGTTTATGGCACAGAAGGAGTTCGAGTACAACGAACAGTTCGCCAATCCTTATGCTGCAGCCAAGTATGGTTACATCGACGATGTGATCGAACCCCGTAACACTCGTTTCCGTGTGATCCGTGCTTTGCAGACGTTGATCACCAAGAAGGACACTTTGCCGATGAAGAAACATGGCAACATTCCTTTGTAATCAATAAGTGAATAGTTTTAATTCTTATTCATTCATATACAAAACATCAAAAAAAATGAAATTGAACAAATTATTTCTGAGCGGTGCTATGGTCATCGCAATGGCATTCGCCATGACTGCTTGCAATGGTAACAACAACGAGGCTGTTGAAGACAGCACGGCTACCTGCACTGAGACTGTTGACGAGCATGCATGCTGCCAAGACTCTGCCAAGATGGCTTGTTGCCAAGACTCTACCAAAGCTGCTTGCGAAGGCAAGTGCGAAGGTAAGTGTGAAGGTAAAGCCAAATGTGAAGGCAAGTGCGAAGGCAAAGAAGAGTGCTGCAAGAACAAAGAGAACAAATAATTTTGTCTCTGTATGGGTTGCCTGTCAATAATGATTGTTGCCAGGCAGCCCTGTTTTGCTTGTTTTGAATTATTGAATGGATAATTTTAATAATAAGTAAGTATGTATATGGAAGAAGAAAAAATTCAAACCAATAGCGTCAGTCTCACTCCTAACGAGGCGGTTTTGGCTGCAATAGCATCGGCTCTCACCCTGCTTACACGAGAAATGCATGACCCCGAACCAGGTGTCATCACCATTCGTCGTGTCGCTGGCCCCAATTTCTCTTCTTGGAGCGACAAGTATTATAACATGAATCCTTATAAAAAGTAAATACGATTACCGTACGGTCTTGTCGACCGACGGTGATTTTTTTAATATATAACTATGAAAGAATATACCTTTAAAATTGGTGATCGTACTTATACTGTTGCTGTAAAAGACATTCAAGGCAACGACATTTCGGTTGAGGTGAATGGTATTCCGTTCCAGGTAACCGTAGAAGAATCTATTCCCAAACAAGTGCTCGAGACACCAGCACCTGCTGCTGCTCCTGTCGCTGCTCCAGTTACTCCTGGAGTTCCTGTCGCTCCTGTGGCTCCGGCTGCACCTGCTACCCCAGTAGCCCCCGTTGCACCAGCCACACCGGTGGCCCCTGTTGCACCAGCTGCACCGGTGGCTCCCGCCGCCCCTGCCGCTCCAGTAACAGAGGCCACATCGGTTGTTTCGCCATTGCCTGGCACCATTGTTGACATTCCGGTCAAGGTGGGTGACCATGTGGATGAAGGCCAGTGTGTTATTGTATTGGAGGCAATGAAGATGGAAAACAACATTGAAGCCGAAGTGTCGGGTACCGTTACAGAAGTGGTGGTAAACAAAGGCGACTCAGTGATGGAAGGCGATGTATTGTTGGTTATAGCGTAATATGTTTGTCATAAAATAGTTTGTCTTTTTTTTGTCGAAACTAATATTTGTTGGCACATTTAACTTATTATTTATATGAAACAACTAATCGAATGCGTACCCAATATCAGCGAGGGTCGCGATATGAATATTGTCAATCAAGTCACCGCCGAGATTGAAAAGGTTGAAGGTGTTAAACTCTTGGATGTCGATCCTGGTGCAACTACCAACCGTACGGTCATAACCTTTGTTGGCGAGCCTGAACCTGTATGTGAGGCCGCCTACCGTGTGGTGAAGAAAGCTGCTGAACTCATTGATATGCGTCAGCATCATGGTGCACATCCGCGTCAGGGTGCTACCGATGTTTGTCCTCTTATTCCCGTCAGCAACATCTCGATGGACGAAGTGGTGGAATATGCTCATAAACTGGCTCAACGTCTGGGCGACGAGTTGCAGATTCCTATCTATTGTTATGAGAATGCGGCTTACAAACCCGAACGTCGTAATCTGGCCTATTGCCGTACGGGCGAGTATGAGTCGTTAAGCAGTCGTCTGGGTACCGACGAATGGAAACCAGACTTCGGGCCCAATACTTGGAACGATCATACTGCTCAAACGGGTGCCACTCAAGTGGGTGCACGCGACTTCCTTGTGGCCATCAACTATAATCTCAATACGACATCGACTCGTCGTGCCAACGCCATTGCTTTCGATGTTCGTGAGAAAGGCCGTCCCAAACGTGAAGGTGGTTCGCCCGTTGGCAAACCGATGAAGGACGAGAATGGCAAAACCATTATGATTCCTGGCACATTGAAGGGAACAAAAGCCATTGGTTGGTATATCGAAGACTATGGTATCGCTCAGGTGTCGATGAATATCACCAGCATCAAAGTGGCTCCGGTGCATCTCTGCTTCGACGAGGTGTGTGCCAAGGCTGCTGCTCGTGGTGTGCGTGTGACGGGTGCTGAGATTGTTGGTTTGATTCCGAAGAGCGTCCTGATTGATGCCGGTAAGTACTATCTGGCCAAACAGCAACGTAGCCTGGGTATCAGCGAAGATGAAATCATCAAGATTGCTGTCAAGTCGATGGGTCTCGACGACCTCAAGCCGTTCAATCCCAAAGAAAAAGTCATCGAATACCTTATTGAGGACAACAGCCAGAAGAAACTGGTCGACCTCACTTGCACCGGTTTCGCTGAAGAGACAGCAAGTGAAAGTCCCGCTCCTGGTGGCGGATCGGTGAGTGCTTATCTGGGCGCTCTTGCCGCTTCGCTTGCCACGATGGTGGCAAACCTCAGCTCTCATAAGGCTGGATGGGATGACAAGTGGGAGATCTTCTCCAAGTGGGCAGAGAAAGGTCAGGTCATTAAAGACGAGCTGCTCCATCTGGTAGACGAGGACACCAATGCCTTCAACAAGATTATGAACGCTTTCGGTCTGCCGAAGAAGACGGATGAAGAGAAGGCCGCTCGTACTGCCGCCATCCAAGAGGCAACCAAGTATGCAACCGAGGTTCCTTTCCGTACAATGAACAAAGCCTATGAGGCTTTCGACCTGATTCGTGCTATGGTAGAGATTGGCAACCCCAACAGCGTCACCGATGCTGGCGTAGGAGCTCTCTGTGCTCGTAGTGCCGTGCTGGGTGCCGGTCTCAATGTTCGTATCAACGCTTCCAGTTTGAACGACGAGGCTTTCAAGACCGATATTCTTGCTAAGACTAGCGACCTAGAGCAGAAAGCTCAGCAACAAGAAACTGAAATTCTGAAAATGGTTGCTGAAAAGATTGGTTGATAGGTCTATAAAGCAACAAATCAATAAAATGACAAGGTGGCTCTTGCAAAAGGGTCACCTTGTTTTGTTGACGCCAATGTCTTCTTCAATCAAGAGGTATATCTCGTCGTCGCGAAGAGATATATCTCGCCGCTCCGAGAAGATATATCTGACGGGGGCGAAAGGTATATCTTCCCTCTGCAAGATAATATGAGGGTTTGAGAAAAAAAATACATGGTGACAAATACTCTTGCCACCCAGTAATAGGGAATCAGGAACAGGGTAGGAGATGGTTATTCGTCGACCACCATGGTGTTCTCAGCAACGGAGCCGCGATAGGCGGGACAGGTCTTGTGAGCACACGAAACGGCCAAAATGGCAACAGCCATCACCATGCAAAGTATAACAACTCTTTTTTTCATCATTATTCTTTCTAAATGTTCGCTCCTATAACGCGACAATGGTATCAATATTATATCACCCGTCATTTTTTTACACCATTTATTAAGTTTACGTCAGTCGAATGATTCCTTCACGAGAATCGCATCCTTGATACAAAGTCAAGGATACGGGTCAAATAAGCCAAGGAAAACGAGTGTGCCATTTTGTCTTGCATAGGGGTAAAGAGATAAAACAAAAATCAAGTGCAGAGAGGAGGGTGGGGGAGCTGTTGTCTTTGGGATAATAGACATGCATTTTTCAGATTATCGAGATTTCCATTCTGAGCGTTTTTCATCGATACGGTAGTGTTGTAAGTAGGATAAGGCTGTAATCGTTGATTACAGACGATTATTTTCTTTTTACATAAGTAACAGATGTTATACAGAAATAACAAATGTAAATATGTAGAATGTAAAATGAATAATAATTACACATGTGAAATACCAAAAATAATTATAAATAACAGTAGTGGTTATAACACCAAGTATATAAGATAACTTTATTAGTTAATATTCAATTAAATAAATCATTTATTTAAAGTTATACTTGGCTGTAATTCGTTTTACTTAATATTTCAGAATTAGAGAACTATAATAATATTATTAATAACTTGTATTTCAAGATATATATATTGATTATATTATTATATACTTCAATAATTGTGCATATTTACAAATGTATATATAGAAAATAATACTTGTAGTTACAAAATTAAGTTGTAACTTTGTAAACGGATTCTATTATATGTTATAAATGTAAAAAGATGAATAACAGGATAAATCTACTTTTGCAAGCAAAAAATATCACTGCAAAACAGTTCGCCGAGGAGATCGGAGTGCAGCCGTCGGGAATGTCGCACATCATGTCGGGACGCAACAACCCGAGCCTTGATTTTGTGATGAAGGTGGTGAAGCGATATCCAGAAGTAAACATCTATTGGCTGATGTTTGGCAAGGGCGAGATGTACGATACAGGTAATATGCCAGCACCTGTCATTACGGCAGAATCAAGCAACGAGAAAGAGAAAAAGCCGGTACTGCAGCCGGAATCGTTTGATTTATTCTCCAGTCAAGGTTTCTCACCAATGGGGGAACGGTTAGAAGCAACTGTTGACAAGGGGACGAGAGAGGAAAAGTCAAAAGTCTTCGTATCGAAGCCCGATTATCGGCCATTACAGGGGGCACAAGAACAGCAGAATGATGTATCGGAGGCTGATTCCAGTAGCCCGACACCTATTTCGTCGCCTACTGTGCAAAGCGGTTATACTGCTCCGCATAGTCCGCAACCTGTTGTTAACCAACAGGCTCCAGTGGCGTCAACAGCGTCTAACATGCAGTCATTCCCTCACGAGAATCGTTCGGATGAGTCTGTGCAGGGTAATGGTGCTGTCCGTCGGAAAAGAATTGTTAAATTTATTGTGCTTTACGACGACCATTCCTTCTCGGAGTACTATCCCGAGGGGTAAATGAGTGATGAAAAGGAATTGTAATCTTGTGGTTAACAAAGAAGGGGGAGTCGGTAACGGCTCCCCCTAATGTTTTTCGTTCTATTAATAGGTATCGTCAGATGGCTTGGTTGTCGCCTTGTTCCAGAATGCGGTTCAGCATCTCCTCGGGCGAGAGGCCGATGAGGTTGCCCTCGAGCATGGTGCGAGTGTCGGCAGCCAGCGGATGGTCGGGGAACAAGTCGATGAAGAGCTTGTAAGTCTCCTTGGCTTTTTCGTAGTCGCTGTTGCCTTCATAGGCTTGAGCCAAAGCGAAGTAGCAGTCGCCCAGATTGCTGACGGTGTCGTAGTTGTTGATGATACGGTTCAGCAAATCGCACGACTGGGTGTAATGGCATAGGTTGCACGAGATGTCGGCAGCGTTGAACAAGTAGCCAGGGGTGGCAGGGTCATCGGGATGGTTGTCGGCAAACTGGGTGTAGAGATCCACCAGTTGGTTGCCCATAGTGGTGTCGAGCATCATGTTGCTGCTATGGAAGATCGAGTCTTCGAGGGCTTGTATCTGGGCCACTTCCTTGTCTCGGTTGGGGCCGCAGGTAGCGATGGCCATCAGGGAGGCGGCGACAGCTGCAAAGATAAGATGTTTCTTCATTTTGATATTTGTTTGGGATTATTTTTTCTTGCTGAATTTCATGCGATAGTTCACATTGACCTTGCCGCCGACCACGTCGTTGAGTTTGCGTCGTATCATGGTTCTCCGCAGTTGGCTTAGCCGATCGGTGAACACCTTGCCGTGCAGATGGTCAATCTCGTGTTGTGCCACGCGGGCGAACATGCCGCTAATTTCCTCGGTATGTTCGTTCCAGTCTTCGTCGAAGTAGTGAAGCACAATGGTTTCGGGCCGCAGCACATCTTCGTGGATGCCAGGGATGCTGAGGCAGCCCTCGTTGAACAGTTTGTTGGCCCCCTTGGTTTCAAGGATTTCAGGGTTAATCAGCGTATGGCGTTCCTCTTCGGGGCCGTAGGAGTCGGTCTTCTCGTCATAGGGGCGGAACCCGATGACCACCAGTTGAATGGAGAGATCTATCTGAGGAGCGGCCAATCCCACACCGTCCGAGTGGTACATCGTTTCGTACATGTTGGCAATCAGTTCCTTCAGATTGGGGTAGTCCTTTGGTACCGGTTCGGCTTCTTTTCTTAGTATGGGGCTGCCGTAGCCCACGATGGGTAGTATCATTGCTTCTATAATAATATATGGTGGGAATAACGCAACACGACATCAAATATTATTCATCGCGACATATTCCTTCTTGTGTCGAGGAAAGTTTGCAGAATCAGGGCGGCGCTGATGGTGTCGACCAGAGCCTTGTTCTGTCGTTGTTTTTTTTTCAAACCGCTGTCTATCATGCTTTGAAAAGCCATCTTTGATGTGAAGCGTTCGTCCACACGGTGTATGGGTTTGTCGGGGAAGGCATTCTGCAGGCGTTGAGCGAACGGTTCGATATACTTCATCGACTCCGACGGCGTGTTGTCCATATGCCGAGCGTCGCCAAGCACAAAAGCCTCCACCTCTTCCTGTTGGCAGTAGTTCTTCAGCCAATCCATCAGACGAGGTGTCTCCACGGTGGTGAGTCCCGACGCAATGATTTGCGATGTGTCGGTGACGGCGATGCCCGTTCTCACTTTGCCATAGTCGATTGCCAGTATTCGTCCCATAGTTCACTTCTTTTTTTGAGTTTGCAAAAGTACACTTTTTTCAACAAACACAAACAAATTGTAGTTCCCGAAGACGGCATTTTCTCACTGGAGCAAATTATTTTTGGCCAGTTTGAAAACAAGTTGTAATTTTGCAGTCGCAAAATAAACGGAATATTAACGAAAATTGATGCCAATGAAGCATAGCTGCATAGACTAAATGCACATCATAGAATAGAAAAAAGCGAAGTAGCTGAACTCTGGAATCTTTGAAACTTGGACAATTTTGAAGTTCTTACCCAGACGATAGCAACGCCGCCCGCCGTTAGGCGTGGGCTTATACGTTGTAATTGGGTAGGAAAGGTTGTCCAAGACCTCAAAGATTCCGATGAAGACTAACAAGTTCCACGCTCTTTTTATGTGCATTTTTTTTGGGGTGGAACAACAGAATTATTGTCTAATATTCAAAAAACCGATGAACCAATGGTTTATAACAGGAAAAAAATAGATGAAAAAAAATACTTTGTTGTTATTAATTCCGCTATTGCTCCTTACAAGTTGTGTGAGTAACAAATTGAATAAGACTGTGTGGTATAATGTGACTATGATGCAAGAAAATGGAGTGTATGGAAATGTTGGAACCAGTCTTGTTTTCAATACAGATAGCACTGTTGTTGTTTATAGGGGCGTTTCCATTGATACTACTGTTGTCGTGCCACCTTTTGTTTTTGCTTATGGGAAATACCAGTACGAGAATATAGAAGGCAGTAATATGCGTATTTCATTGTTTGCAACCCAAAAGGATGGTAGTCCTTACATCTATTCAGGTGAATACAACAAGAAAGATGGTTTGATGTATCTAAGTGTCCCTAATTCAAAACTAAAAGAAACCTATATTTGGAATCCAAATGCAAAAGTTAAATTCAAATAAAAAAGAAGAAATGAAAAGAATAATTACTGTAATAATACTTATATCGTTGTCGTTTCCTTCGCAAGCACAGTTTTTTAAAAAAGCGGCAAGTTTTGTAGGGGGAATTTTGTTTGGTGTTGCAGACTATGCAATCTGTAGTTCAGATAACCAAGAATTGAAAGACTCTTGGGAATCGGTTAAACCACAAATTACACCGATTTCATCGACTGCCTCATGGGCTGCAACAGCAGGAAGCCAATTAGCACAGGGTGATTATACAGGAGCCATTGTCTCTGGTCTTAGTTCTGCTGCTGTTGCTGCTGGTGTGGATGAGGATCTGGTGGCTTTGGGAAACTCGGGAGTGACAAATTTTATTAATGGTGATAATGAGGCGGCAGTTATCGATGTCTGTCAGCTTGCTGCACATGGAGCAGGAGAAGAGGGGCTTGATATTATGTTTGATTCGTATCGAGATATGAATCAAATAAACAGAGAATATAGAGATAATATAAAGAATGGAATGTCAATACAAGAAGCCGATAGTATTCGAACAGGAAAAGTAAACGATGTCAATATGAAAGTTGCAATGTATGCATATGATGTTGGAGAAGAAAGAAAAGAAAGAGTGGAAGAGCGTCATCAAGAGGCATATTCGGCTCTTATACAGAGAGGTTACAGCCATACGGATGCTTCGTACCTCAGTTCGTTGGTGAGCCTTGAAGAAGTTGAAACATGGGGGAGTATTGACTATGAAGATGAGGCAGAATCTTCAATTGATGATTTGCTTGATCAACATAATATTGGGTATAAGAATAAAACTGAAAACGAAGAAATAATAGACCAATCGAAAAAAGAAGAGACTCTTACAAATGAAAGCAAGGGTAATTTAATAGTAGAAGAAAAAACTTCAGAGGCTATGGTTGAAGATGATATCTTGTCCATAAACAGCGAACATCCTGCATTCATATCAGAATCAAATTCATCTGTTGCAAAACGAGATAAAACTATTGGACAAGTATCAGAAGCGGTTTCAAATCAATCTAAAAAAAAGGTCAACCCCGTTATTGTTCAAAGCAATAATGCAATTGAAATGGGATATGCTACTTATAAGGGTGATGTTCAAAATGGGAAGCCTCATGGTAATGGTTCCTTGATTTTTAGTCGTAAGTACAAAATACCAGGGACCAATGTCTATGCAGAATCAGGTGAGATAGTTACAGGAATTTGGCGTGAAGGTAAGATCAATATGGGAACTCTTTATAGGAGTAACGGAGAGGCCATTTTGGTTAAGATAGGACAAAACGTATACTAATGACAAGAAGTGCAATAATAAAGAAATCCATTTATTAATAAATCAAAACCGACGAGCCGATGGGATATAACTGGCAACAGATTTTATGAAAAAAGAAATGATAATTATGGCTGTATTGATGCTAGGATTTGCTATTTCGGCATCAGCACAAAGCAACAATTCATCTTCTTCTCGTCCTACAACCACCCAAACATCTCAAAATAGGGGATCAGTATCATCTAGTTCTGCATCGTCTAATTCACAACGTACTTCGTCAGCAGTAAATACTTCATCTGCGAATAGAAGTATAGCGTCACCCAGTTCTTCGTCGAGTTCATCGCGAACATCGTCTTCGGTTAATTCATCATCTGCAAGTAGAAGAATATCATCCAATAGTTCTTCATCTAATTCTTCACGCTCTTCATCATCAAATACATCCAATAGAAGCAATGACAACTCTCATATTCAAAGAGACGCAAGAACTCCTAGGGACTAATTGAATGAAGAACGAAGTATAATGTATAAAAGTTATTAATTTATTATTGCAAAATGTATTTAATAATCAAAACCGACGGGCCGATGGGATATAACAGGCAACGATAGAAATGAAGAATAAAATGACTTTTCTATTCATGTTTTTAGTTGGATTTGTAATGATAGGAGAATCCACTTTTGGTCAAGACAGAATAAAAATAAAAGAAGGATTGTATATTGTTGATTACGCAGGAAAATATGTTGTTGAGGACGATGTCAACCAACGCTCGATTAGTGTCGAGATCAAGCAGGACCAGGTTGATAATCGTAACAGCGAGACCATGTACAATGTTATTTGCGGAAAATGGACAAAACGTGTCACAAAATATGCTTTAAAAACCGCTGTTGCAGCTGGTATTAAGGCTGCGGCTGCGACTAGTGGAGCATCACTTATCATATCAGCCACAGCAGAAGTTGCGACATGGATATATGATGATTTTTGTGAAAATTGGGAAAAAGAAATCAAACAAAGAAATGATTACTAATGAAAAACTTGGTTTACAAAATAATACGAGTTCTTTGAAGTTGGGTATATATTATGATGACAATAAGAATTTCGTAGAACTAATAGGAAGAAAATGAAAAAGTTTTTTCTTTGGAAAGAAAGAGACCGTATAAAGAACGGTCTCTTTTTTTGATTGTTAAAACACATTTAACATTGGGTTCAAGGAGGCGGGTGTTTTACCTCCCGCAGGCGCCTGTGGGAGGGGTCGCAGCATAGCTTCTCCGAGGGTAATTGCTATGCTGTGGGAATCGATGCAGGCGGCTGTGGAAAATGATGCAGGCGAGAGTGGCTGTCGGAGGAACCGCCACTTTTCAAAACTATTTTCCATAAATGTGAAAAGGAGCCTCCAAAGAGACTCCTTTATTCTTCTCATCATGTTTTTAGCAAATCTGCTACATCTTGATAGAGTTTTGGAATGTGGTTGATCACCAAACTCCATAGAAACTCTGGCGTCACATTGTCATAGGCATGAATAACGCGGTTGCGTGTGCCTTCTACTCTCCAAGCATGCAATAATTCTTGCTGTGAGGCGTTACCTTATACGATTAACAGTTGAATCTGTTTTGGCATGTGCATGTAATGAGCAACCAACAACATATATATGATTCCCACCAGCGGAAGGTCATCGACCTCAGCGAAGGTCATTGGTTAGTGCTGGCACCTCCGGGATGTGGCAAGACCGACATCCTGGCTGCCCGTGTGCAACAGGCACTCGAACAGGGAGTGCCGCCCGAGCAGATGGTGTGCCTCACCTTCACCAACCGTGCGTCGCGAGGGATGCGAGAACGTATCGACCAGATGCTGGGCAAGGAGAAGGGTGGGGCGGTGTTCACCGGCAACCTGCACAGCCTCTGCTCTAACCTGTTGTTCGCCTGCCGCATGGTGCACCACAACACCTCGGTCATCGACGAGCAGGACTCCACCGACTTGATATTGGACTATATCGCGGAACGCAAGATACTCACAACAAGACGCAACAATTTTGCCGACCAATGCTATCGGCTGCAACACCTGTTGTGGCAGATGGCCCATGGTCACCCCAAGGAACTGCAGACCAACCGCTCGATGCTGTCGGGCTCGATGGTGCAGCAGCTCTGCACGCAATGGGGCCGCCCGATGACCTTGGCGGGGTTGCTCGACCTCTACCGTCATGCACCGGAGCTGATAGACGACCCTCGTGCCCAACAATTGGACACCAACAACGAGCTGTTGCAGCAGATGGCTGTCGCACAGTGGTACGGCCAGTATAAAGAGGAGCATCGGCTGATTGATTTCTCCGACCTGCTGACCATGGCTTACGACGCTTTGGTCCGCAAGCCCGAGCGGATGCCCCACTATTCGTGGATACAGATTGACGAGGTGCAGGACCTCAACCGACTGCAACTGGCCATCATCGACCTGCTGACCGTTCAGGACCAGCCCTCTATGGTGCTCTATTTAGGCGACGAGCAGCAGGCTATCTTCTCTTTCATGGGGGCGCAGCTGCAGACACTTGAATGGATCAAACAACGGTGCGACAACAAGATACTCCATCTGCTGACCAACTATCGGTCGCCCTCGTACCTGCAGGAGGTGTTCAACACCTTCGCCGCTCGTCAGTTAGGCACCGACCCCGATTTCCTGCCCACCCCCTCGCGACAGCAGCAGCGAGAGCATGGCGACTTGCTGATACACTATGCTTTCTCCGAACGGTCGGCCTGCAACGACGTGGCCCACATGGTGCGGCATTTCCCCTCCGATGAACGGACGGCGTTGCTGGTGGCCTCGAACCAAGAGGCCGACATGCTGGGGCAGGCGCTTGACGAGCAGCGGGTGTCTTACTTCAAGATATCGGGCGAAGATTTCTTTGCCACCCCCGAGATGCAGTTGCTTGTCGCTCATCTCAAAGTGGTTCATAATGAGGGCGACAACGTGGCATGGGCACGACTGTTGCAGCGGATGGGGGTCACCGACAGTTTCTCTAACGGTCGCCGGCTGTTGGAACGGATGTCGCCATTGGCCCTTCTGCCCACCGACTTGATGGCGGAGCGACCCTACACACAACAGTTTGCCGAGGCGATGCGGGGCGACTGTGTGGTGTTCGACACCGAGACCACCGGTCTCGACAT